>JAMCTE010000018.1 GCA_023381015.1 Patescibacteria group bacterium
AATAATTCGTACCGCAAACCGACACAGGTAGACTGGTGGAGAACACCAAGGCAGACGGGTAATGGTTGTTCAAGGAATTCGGCAAAAAAGCTGAGCGTAAGTTTTTCAAGATGCTCTGTCCGCCTTAACCGGCGGATTTCAACAAAAGTTTGTCAACCGACTGTTTAGCAAAAACACAGGTTCCTGCAAACCCCAATAGGGGATATATAGGAGCTGAGACCTGTCCGGTACTGGTAAGTCAACCGCTTTGGGTGACCCAATTCATTTGGCTAGCTCGAGACGTAAGCTCCAGTGAACGACAGCTCTAACCCTGAGAGTTCTAAGGTAGCGTAGCCCCTTGCCGGGTAAGTTCCGGCCCGCATGAAAGGTCTAACGAGTTGACAACTGTCTTGAACTGCCGCCCGACGAAATTGAAATGGCTGTGAAGATGCGGCCTACTTGCACATGGACAAAAAGACCCCGGGAGCTTTACTGAAACTAGGTATTGGTGAAGGAAAATTAACTGTTGAGCGTAGGAGGGAGCCTCACGGCGACAATGAAACACCTCTCTTTGATTTTTTTTCGCCTCACCTGCCGAATTAGGCGGGAACAGTGCTTGGCGGTCAGTTTAACTGGGGCGGTTTCCTCCCAAAGAGTAACGGAGGAGCACAAAGGTCAGCTTGGTCCGGATGGAAATCGGACTGTAAGTGCATACGCATAAGCTGGCTTAACTGCGAGAGTGACTACTCGAGCAGATGCGAAAGCAGGTGTTAGTGATCCCCTGACCCGCTGTGATGGCGGTCAGGGCTTAACGGATAAAAGCTACCCCGGGGATAACAGGCTAGTCGCTTCCGAGAGTTCATATCGACGAAGCGGTTCGGCACCTCGATGTCGGCTCACCGTATCCTAGGGCTGAAGTCGGTCCTAAGGGTTGGACTGTTCGTCCATTAAAACGGTACGCGAGCTGGGTTCAGAACGTCGTGAGACAGTTCGGACTCTATCCTGTGCAAGCGTTTGGATTTTTGAGGAGGTACTCCTACAGTACGAGAGGACCTAGGATGTGAAAATCCCTGGTGTACCGGTTGGCTCACAAGGCCAGCGCCGGGTAGCTATATTTCCAACCGATAAACACTGAATGCATCTCAAGTGTGAAGCGGGCTCCAAGATTAGAAATCCACATTAGCTTCCCCGCAGAATACGGGGCATATAGGCCTTAGGTGTAAGCGCCGCAAGGTGTTTAGCCGAGAGGTACTAAGTAGCGATCTCCCATCGCTTTTGTTATCTAGAATAATACAAAAAAATTGACTCTTTAATTACTAAATCTCTGATTTAGTCTAAACATAATTAGCAATCAGTAATCTTCGAATTAAGTAATATAATTATTTGATGACTATTCTTTCCATTGATTCCGGTATCGAACGCACCGGTTACGCAATCTTTAAGAATAAGAAGTACGTCACTTCCGCGCTTATAAAAACGGCTAAGTCGGATTCGACAGAAAAAAGACTGGAAAAAATATATTTGGAATTAAAGGCAGTCATCAAAAAACAACAACCGGGAAATAACGTTACCTCACCTCTTTTCTTTTTTAAAAATCAGAAAACTGCCATTTTGGTCAGTCAAGCCCAGGGAGTTTGCCTTTTGTTGGCGGCACAAAACAAGATTTCGGTCGATTTTTTAACGCCGCTACAAATTAAGCAAATTATTACAGGGTATGGAAACGCCGACAAGAAATCTATTCAAAAAATGATAGAACTCGAAATGGGACTAAACATCAAGCAAGATGATGAAGCAGACGCGGTCGCCTGTGGAATGGCCTACATTTTAATAAACAAATAAGCAAATCTACAAATACTACAAATCAATATTACAAATGATTTAATTACTTAAATAATTTAAATCTTCATTTGTTTATTTGTAATATTTGTTTATTCTAATTAGCACCAATTCTGCTTAGCTTTTTTGCTGCGTATTCGGCTGCCTTTTGCATTGCTAGAGTGACACTTTTTGTCTTTAAATATTCCGCAATGAAGCCAGCCGTATACGCGTCACCGCAACCGGTCGTATCAATGATTCTCTTTGGTTTGATAGCCTCCTGATATAATATTTGCCCTTTGAAATACCCGTAACTGCCTTTTTCTCCGTCAGTCAGAATCAAAAGCCTATCCTTAAGGTGAGGTAACGTTATTTCCAACTTCTTGAAATTTATTTTTTCGTAAGGTCTTTTGATTAACTCGGAAAATTCATGGGTATTTATGATCAAAACGTCCAAAGCATCAAAAAAAGTCGTCAAATCTTTAATCGGTCTTCGGCAATCAACGGCCGACAGATTAACAAACGTCAAAGTCTGATCGCCCTTCAAATAAGTTATCATTTTTTTCTTTTCCTGCAAATCAAGGTGTTCCAAAGGGGAAAAATAAATGTGCTTGGCTTTTTTTAAATCTTTATGAAGAAAAAATTCTTTAATAAGATGAGTCGGCGTTTCGTAGTGGATAATCGTCCTTTCGCCTTTATCAGTTAATAAGATGGAGGAAATTTTATAATAATTGTCTTCAATCTGGCAAAACTCAGTCGAAATCTTTTTATCAGTCATTTTCTTTAAGATAACATCCTTATAGGCGTTGTCGCCTATTTTGCCAAAGACCGCCGGACGCAGTCCTAGATTGGCCACTCCAACCGCCACGTTTACTCCACCTCCGCCAATATCCTCGTGAAAAAAATCGGCATAGTATTTGCCGCCAATTGCCAAGTTAAATCGATCTTTGCTTTTTGTAAAACTACCGCCCTTAAAGTATAGATCAATACTTATACTTCCAACGGAAATAAGGTCATACATGATTCAAGAATACCAAAGTTCATAAAGTTCGTAAAGTTATAAAGTTTATAAAGAAAAACACTTTAAGAACTTTAAAAACTTTATAAACTTGATAAACTATTGTTATGCTAACAATTATCTGTGGTGAAGATCCGGTCGCTTCTTTTAACTACTACTCTCTGCTAAAAAAGGACTATTTAAAAAAAAATTACGAAATTATCGATATTGATGCTTCCGATCTCGCAAATATTTCTTCTTGGATGGGGGAATCCCAATCTCTTTTTAGCCAAAAAAAGGTTTTTTTTACGCAAAACGTTAACAAAAAATTATCCAGAAAATTGAATCTGAAAATCAACAAAATAGTGGAAAATCTCATTAAAGACAAGAGTGTTGAAGTCGTTACCTGGGAAGAGGAAATTTCCGCCAGATTTCTAAAATTTCCCAAAGGCCCAACCGTCAAGGAATTTAAACCATCGGAGACCATCTTTAAGCTTCAGGATTCTCTTTATCCCGGCAACCTTAAGGTTTTTTGTGTCAATGTTAAATCTGTGACAGAAAGCGTTGACGAAAACTTTATTTTTATAATGTTAGCCCGCCACTTAAGAAATCTTATTTTGGTCAAAAGCGGAGAAATCGGCGGCAGACTTCAATCATGGCAGGTTTATAAACTGAAAAACCAGGCAGCTAAATGGGATCAGGAAAAACTCATAAATTTTTATGATTCGCTTCATCGTTTAGACGTAAACCAAAAAACTTCATCAACGCCTTACAACCTATCGGAGTCGCTTGATATACTGGCATCGTATTTTTTATGATCCCTTTAACTATTTTGGTTTGACATAATAAACCGGAATGTCTTATCATTTAATACTATGAATAATCAAATTCCAGATCATGTCTTCAGAGGGTATGATTTACGTGGTTTAGTTGGCAGTGAATTGAATGAAGAGACCGTTGCTTTATTAGGCAAAGGATACGCCACCTGGCTCCTCGAAAGAAGAATCTATAACTGCGTTATCGGATTTGACTCGAGAGAATCTAGTCCAAAATTCAAAGACATACTGGTTAGAGAACTGACAGAATCTGGAATAACTGTTTACGATATAGGGATGACTCTTTCTCAAATTTGTTATTGGGCCCAATATTATTTTAGAACGAGAGGGATGATCATGATAACGGCTTCGCATAATCCTAAAGAATATAACGGCTTTAAATTTGCGACCGGTTTTTCCGCCACCATGGAAACGGAAGAAGTAACTGCTTTTCGTGAATTAGTGAAATCGGGTCAGTTCAAGAAATTGGTTAAAAAAGGCCAACATATCCAAAAAGACGTTTTTTCCTTCTATATGGCCGATCTTTTAAATAAAGTCGGACCGATTCGAAAGTTTAAGGTTGTCGTCGACTCCTGCGCCGCAACTACAGGCTTATTTTTGCCAAAAATACTTCGAGCCGCCGGTTGTGAGGTAATCGAACAAAACACTAAGCCCGATCCGACCTTTCCCGTCGGCGTCGCCGATCCCACTGAAAAAGAAGTCCAGGAAAGACTGGCAAAAAGAGTCGTCGCCGAAAAAGCCGACTTGGGTTTTTCCTACGACACTGACGGGGACCGTATCGGAATCGTTGATAACGAAGGCGGACTAATCTGGAACGACGTCCTCGTGTCGATATTTTCAAAGGATATTCTCGATTTTCTCCCCGGCGCCAAAATTATCTACAACGCCCTTTGTTCGAAGCAGGTCACCGAGGTCATCGACCAATCTGGCGGCCAAGGCATCCTTTGGCGAGTAGGCCACTCGTTCATCAAAGCTAAAGCACGTGAAGAAGGCGCTGCTTTTGGAGGAGAATTGAGCGGACACTTCTTTTTTTTGGACAACTTTTACGGACATGATGACGGTGCCATCGCTTCGCTACGCCTTCTCGCATACCTGACAAGAGTTGAAAAATCTTTGAAACAAGTCGTATCCGAGCTGCCCCATTATTTTTCCAGCCCGGAGATAAAAGTCGGTTGTGCCGATGATATTAAATTTTCCTTTGTCAGTGAAAAAATCGGGGCCGAATTAAAAAGATTGTATCCGAAAGCTAAATACAATACCATAGACGGCGTAAGGATAGATACTGAGAACGAAATGATCATTTTCCGAGCTTCCCAAAACGGACCTTATCTGACCGTCAAGTTTGAGGCAAAAAACCAGGACAAATTTAATGAGCTAAAAAAACAGGTGAATGAGATCCTTCACAAATTCAGTGAAGTCGATTTCAAATCAGGTGTTAACGTCAGCTCTCTTGACTAATATGGTCAAAAACCAATGGGATAGGTATGCCTACATCTATGAGCGTGGTATCGGTCAAGGAGGAGACACCCTTCATGATAATCTTATCGACCCGCTGATATTCAAATATTTGGGAAATAAAAAGTACCAGACTATTGTTGATGCCGGATGCGGCAACGGTTACCTTTTGAAAAGGTTATCCGGACTTGCCGACCTGGTAATAGGACTCGATTACTCGATAAAATTGCTGGAAACGGCTAAAAGAAAAATCAGCGGAAACAGAAAGATCAAGTTGATACAAACCGATTTAACAAAACAGCTTCCTTTGGAAAAAGCTTCCGTCGATGTTATTATTGCCAACATGTCCCTTCAGTATTTGCCCAGCCTAAAAGTTTTTGCTGAAGAGTGCCAACGGACGCTAAAAAAGAACGGTCTCCTGATCGTTACTGTTGATCATCCGGGACACTTCTTGTTTTCCAGAGCTCAGGAGTTGGCGGGAAAAAAAGACCCTCATTTCATCGAAGCAGACAGCTACTTTTCCGAAAGGAAATTCAAAAAAAATTCTCTCTGGGGCCAAGCCGTCCTTGAATATTATCACCGGCCGTTAAAATCTTATCTGAACGTTTTCTCCCGCTATCTCAGATTGATTGAAGTTGACGAAAACAGCCAGGACGGTGAAACACCAAGGATCCTAGGTTTGCTATTTGAAAAAAATGGATAAAAAATCACTGGCAAAAATAAAAAAATTTGCCGAGCACATCGCTTTCAATGCCGGAAAGATATTGCTTGATCAAAAAAGGTCTTTCTCGATTAAAAAGATCAAGGATAACTTACTCGACGTAGCCACCAGCGCTGACTATGCATCCCAGGACTATTTGCTAAATGAAATCAGCAGAAACTTCCCCGGACACAATGTACAATCTGAAGAAGATGAAAACCAGCGACGCAAATCCTCTGATTTTAACTGGGTGATCGATCCTTTGGACGGCAGCAAAGAATTTATTAGGAATATGGGCTACTATTGTGTCAACGTATCTCTTGAATATAAAGGTGAACTGATAATAGGCGTTGTATACCAACCGGAACTCAACCGGCTTTACTCGACCAGTATTTTCGAAAAATCTACCCTCAACAACAAGGAAATCTCGGTTTCTAAAGAAAGCTCGCTCAAAAAATCTCTTGTATACATCAGCCATACAAATAACGAAATGACAGAGGCGGAAATCAACCGCTATTTTAGGTTTTTTCAGCAATCAATACCAAAAGTGTACCGAATCAGGAACAGCCCTTGGACGATCGAGTGTCTTTATAACGTTGCGATGGGCGCTGCTGAAGGGTTTGTCCTGATGCCAATCGAAAAGAGAAATCCAAAATGGTGGGATGTCGCCTCAGGCATAATATTGGTTACCCAATCGGGCGGAAAAATCACTGATTTAAGCGGACAAAATATCGTCAATCAAGATCTAAAAAACGGCATTATCGCCTCTAACGTCAAGATTCACGCCCAACTCCTGGAGTTAGTAAAGAAAGCCAATTCAAGCTAAATTTTGATATAATATAGGATATATGGCCGATAGTAATAAGATTAATCTTTCAGAGTATACCGGAGCCCTATTGAGTGCCTTAAACTCGGTAAAATCAAAATCGAGACCAGACGATCTCTCCGCCCTATCAGTCTCGCAAACCGTCTCGTTTTTTGCCTTGGTTTACGAAAAAGTTAGGAATGCGGTGGAATTTAGAGAAGATCATTTGATCCTGAGAGCCGCCATCGAAAGGATCCTCCGCCGCCGTTTTTCCCTTAATTCCGATGGCAAGGGAGAAGGCGAGAACCTTTTAAGAGAACTGCTTTGGGCGCGCTACTTTGACAACAGCAGTCTGGGCGGAGAAGACGTCATAAAAATCCAGGAGTTGATCGACAAATATATTTCCCTGAAAAGAAAGCTCGTCGTCGGACGCGACTTGGAAATGCAATCCTACATCAACCAATTTTTGCTAGACATCTTGACTTGTGAAATAGAAGAGTTTCTAAAACCCGAATCTGCTCAACGCCAAGCCAATATGACTTTTTTCATCTATCAAGTGCTGAGAAAAAAAATAAAAATAGAATCTTTGTCTGACGAACAGAAGGACGCTTTTTTTCTCGTTGCCATCGAAAAGGTCTATGGAAAAAGCGACCGGGCTTATCTCCACTATCACCTTTTCATCACCTTCTACAAGCCTCTGTCAGGATATAGCAAAGACGAGCTCGACAAGTTGTCTCACCAGATGCCTTCCATCTTCAAAAAAATAGACGACATGATGGTTAATCCCTATGTTGATAATCTGGTCAAATTCACGAGAAAGCAACTGCCGCCTTTTTTGGTTTTGTTCGATCTCGTCAAAAATAAATTTGAAGACATTTCCAACATCCTTACAGACAAAGAGAGACTTTGGACCGAGGTCGATCAAACCTGCCGGGATAAGTATCAGAACATGGGAACCAGAGTAAGGAATTTAGCTATCAAAAGCTTTATCTACATCCTATTAACTAAAATGATTTTTGCCTTGATATTGGAATTCCCACTATCCAAATATTTTTACGGTGAAGTTAACTACGAGTCAATTACTATAAATACGCTATTTCCGCCTGTCCTAATGGTCATAATTTTAGGATTTTTTAGAGTTCCCGGAGAAGACAACACAAAAAAAATATACAACCGGATCATCGAAATCATCGACGCCGACAAATCATTCGAAAGCAAAGTCGCTTTTGTCCCTAAAAAATCTTCGCCAAAGCGTCCTCTGCTAGTTTTCGGTTTCACCATCTTCTATTCGCTGACTTTTTTTGTCACGTTATCGCTGATATACGAATTTTTGACTCGGCTAAACTTTAACATCATCAGCCAGGCCATTTTCATCTTTTTCATCAGCGTCGTAACTTTCTTTTCATATCGAATCAGGCAAATCACCAAGGAGCTCACCTTGGAGGTCAAGGAAAGCATCGTCACGCCTATCGTCGACTTTTTCTTTATGCCCATTTTGTCTTTGGGAAAGTTTTTCAGCCAAGAGATCGCCAGACTCAATTTTTTCATTTTTATCTTCGACTTTATCATCGAGGCTCCTTTTAAACTGCTTTTTGAAGTCGTCGAAGAATGGATTTCCTTCGTCAGGAAAAGAAAAGAAGAAATTATTTAATTTTGTAAAAATAGGTCGGAAAAGGAACTACGTCAAGCTTCCTAAAGAGTTGTTTTTCCCAGCCCTTGACCGGAAAACCGTGCGAGATCACGACCGCTCCTTTTTTTAATTCCCGATCCATTTTTTTCGCCAATTCCTCGATCAGTTTCGGCATGAGGAAGATGTAGACATAATCTGCTTTGGACAAGTCGGCCGTAAAGATATTTTCGGTCCTGAAATCGATGTTTTTTTTACCCAGGATTTTCGACCAGAATATGAGTAGGGGATTGACATCAACGCCGATTCCCTTGATTCCGTATTTTTTGGCTGCCATCCTGACGACCCGGCCGTCCCCGCTGCCCAGTTCGATAAATAGCTTGCCTTTTTTCAAATCTGCGCTGCCAAGAATCTCTTCGACTCTTCTTGATCTGGTTGCCACGTATGGCGAACCTTTTAGGGAAGAATAAATGAGCGACAAAGTATAAATGCTCATAAAAATGAGGAAAATCAGCAGCAACAGAACTGCTAGTAAATAAAGGATTAGGATAACCATTTTTCAAGTATAATATAAAAGGTTAAATTTTGCCTCTGTAGCTTAATGGATTGAGTAGCGGTTTCATGTCCGCCGTGCGAGCCTTTATAGCTCAACGGACAGAGTACCTGTCTTCGGAACAGGTGATGGGGGTTCGATTCCTCCTAAAGGCACACTGAAACAGGCGGGCCGGAACCGTTGCTGGAGAGTTCGATTCCTCCCGGAGGCACTGGGTCCGTAGCTCAACTGGTAGAGCAGTGCCCTCTTAAGGCATTGGTTCAGGGTTCGAGTCCCTGCGGACTCACATTGGCCTGATAATTTCAGAAATGAAGTAATTTCTTCTTAAAATTGAAGCCAATAGTGTTCCAGTCTCCTAATGTTGCATTTTATAAAATTAAGTATTAGACTAACATCGGTTATATGAAATTTAAGAAAATTTTAGTAACAGGTTTTGATAAATCTGCGCTTGATGAAAACGTTTGGTCAAGAATTGGAAAATTGGCAGGTAAAATCGTTTTCGAACCTACATCCGATGTTGATTGTCTATTCTCTAAATTTAATAAAATTGACAAGAAAACCATCGATAGTTTGCCTAACTTAAAATATATCGGCTTGTTAGCTACAGGCTATGCCACTGTTGACTGCGAATATGCAAAAAGCAAAAATATAATAGTAACAAATATACCTGGATATGCTACAGAGTCGGTTGCTGAATTTGTATTTGCTTTAATATTAGAAACTCTTCGTAACCTTGAGAAAGCTAAGCAAACTGGACGTAGAGGAGATTTTTCTGGCGATGGTTTCACAGCTTCAGAAATCAAAGGAAAAACTTTTGGAATTATTGGTATGGGCAGAATTGGGACAAGAGTAGCGGAAATTGCCCTGGGTTTTGGAGCAAAAGTCCTTTATTGGTCAAGAAAAAGAAAAAAAGATATCGAGAAAAAAGGAGCAAAATATCAATCGATTGATATTTTAATTCGTAAATCTGACTTTTTATCACTTCATCCAAATAGAAATAAAGAAACAGAAAAAATTATGAATGAAAAACGGATAAATGCCATTAAACCATGGGCTGTTTTTGTCAACGTTTCGCCAATGGAGTTAATAGATCTTAATGCCTTGGAAAAACGCTTAGAAAAAGGCAATATAACCTTTATATTTGACCATCCTGATGAGATGGATAAAAGAGATGTTAAAAGGTTAGCTAAATACAAAAATTGCATAGTTTATCCGCCGATAGGATTCGTTTCAAAAGAGGCAAGAATATTAAAACAAGATATATTCGTTTCAAATCTTGAAAACTTTCTTAAAGGTAAGTCCCCAAATAAAGTGAATTGAACTGTTTTGGACTTTATTTTTTAGTTGCAAATGTTTTTCTTGATTTCGTCTTGTTGTGATTGGGGGAGTTTTTTGATCTGATCGACTATCGGTTGGGTAGTTTTATCGATCAACAGATTCGACACGTTATTGATAGACTGGGAAACTATATCGTTGACCGCCCTCGTTGATTCGCCAAGGACCTGTCCAAATAAGTCTTGGGAACCGTTAACAACGTCCTGAGCGGTTGTTTTTAAATTTTCAATGTTGTCAGATTTTTTGATTTCATTTTCCGCCGATAATACCGAAGATTGAGTTTTTCCTTTTTTGCCGAAAAATCCGAACCAAAGGCCTAAAAAAACAAGTAACCCCAAAAAACCCAATTTCAAATACAATGAAATGTTTTCATTTTTAGAAGATTTGTCAGCCATAGCCAATTATATAATTTATTGTTTGTGTTGCCTAAATAAAAACAACGCCGGATTATTTGGTTTATCGGTGCATAACGTGTTCATTCCTGACGCTTCTTCCGTACCAATAAGAGTGGCGGCCATGAAACATTAGCCTGTTAAAAGGTTCCTTTAATTCCCTCGGGAAAATATTCCTATCTAACCTGTCGTTGATGAATTTGACTATCTTTTCCGGTTTATAGTCTGGTTGACTTTTTCTCTCGAACTCAAAACCGCTGGCAACGACGTCGGCGATCGTAACATAAGGGACAGACCAATGCCTATTCGCGAGATCCTGAGGAGGCGGATCTTTTTTGTTTTCACCCATCCAATGTTGATCGGCCACAAGCGAATAAAATTCCGGAAACGAAAGCTCTTCAAGTAGTTCCGCGCCCATTTTTCCGTGAGCTACCAAGAGATCGTGTTCCCTTTTGGACAGGTAATTGTCGCTTTTCCTGTTTATTATTTCCGGAGGGACGAAGAGTTTTCCGATGTCGTGCAACATGGCAGATTTGAAGATATCATTGCGCAAATTTGCATCCAAGCCGACTTCTACAGCCAACAGATAGGCAAAATGGGCTACTCTCAAGGAGTGCTCAAAAGTAAAGTGATCGTGGTCTCGTAAGATCAACATTAGTTGTTTGATTTTTTCTTGTTCGCTCTCACTCTTAATATTAGATATCTTTTCCGATAAATTCAAAAAATACCCTGTCCTGTAGGTAGTTTCCGTTGGCATAGAAAGAGAATTATACGTCAACTATTGATTATTTAAAGTCAAATTTTTTATTTTATATTTTTGTGCTGTTGGCATTCCAAAATACCAAACCAGATGGTATAGTTAAACTATGCTCAAGAAAGGCCTTATTTATTTTGTGCTTTTTATTTTCCTGGTTGGACTAAACTTTTTCCTGGTCGTCACTACTTACGGTATTTACGACCAACAAGCAAGGATTGAAAAAATTCTCGCCGACATCGAAGCTAGCAAAAATAACCAGCAATCTCAATTTTCCTCATCAAACGCACCTATCAACGTCAAAGGCATCAGCAGCGATGCCTCTTTGGCCGACGGCAGAGCCGCCAACCTGAAGGCGTTTTTCCGCAAATATAACTCACCGCTTTACGACTATGCTGAGCTGATCGTCGAAGTTTCTGACCAATACCAGTTTGACTATCGTCTTCTTCCGGCAATCGCCATGCAAGAATCAAATCTTTGCCGTGTCATACCGGATAATTCCTATAATTGCTGGGGTTGGGGAATCTATGGCACGACGGTGATGAAGTTCGACTCTTACGACCAAGCGATTGAAACTGTTGCCAAAGGCATCAGAAAAGACTACATCGACAAAGGTTTGGTGACGGCGTCGGCCATCATGAGAAAATATACTCCACCGTCCCAAGGCAGCTGGGCGAACGGCGTAAATACTTTCCTGAAAGCTCTGGAATAAATAGCTGGAATATCTGTAGATTTGTTTATTGATTATTTTATTGCACAGAACGTGCTGACTGAAGCTCCTGAGACATCGAATACTGCGTTCCCTGTTTTTTGCTTCTGGCGGCAAACAGTGAGCCTCTTTTTTTCTTGCGGGAAACCAAAGCCTGCAGCCAAGTTTTAGATTCGCCGACTTTGGCGCGAAGCACCCTTAAAATGCTCAACACTAATTCGAGGAAACGGACATGATAAACTCCTGGTTTTTCTGGCAGTTCGTTTATGGTCAATTTTTCGATGTCTCTGACTTCCTTTACCAAGGAAGCGTCGGCATGCTTAATGGCCTCGATTTCCTTTTTAATCTGCTCTGTCAGTTCTTTTATCTGCCTTTTGACCAGAGTATTTTCGTAATATTCTTGATAGTTGAAAACCTTGGCGGCTTGTTTCTTTTCTGGTTTCTTAGCTTCTTGATTATTCAAATTCGGCATAAATTCGCTGTCGGATTCATCATCGTTGCCAAAAAATTGATCGAGCATTCCGCCACCGATACCAGAAAAGGCGTCGGCGGTTTGTTTTGCCGTATTTGTCCCTAGATCGCGAAGAGTTTCTAGGGGATTTTTGTAAGGCTTAATCGTGCCTGATTTTTGACCGGCACTAGGTTTATTCATGCTATTATTTTACTATAGGGCTAGAAGGAAGTCAATAGTCTTCTGTTTTCTCAAAATTGAGGCGTAATAATAGCTGTTTTCCACCGCGACCTGTCTTTCTTTTTCGTCCTTGATGTTGGCCAAAAGCCTGTCAATGTCCTGTTTTTCAACCTTGATATTCTCTTTGTCGGCGATTTCATTCAGGATAAATTCAAGCTTGTAGGTGTCCTCGATTTCTTTCTTATAAGAAGCTTTCAATTGATCCATCGTCAAATTCTTCGACTTCAAGTAACTGTCGGTCGTCAAACCGATCTTTTCTACGTCGTCGACTAGCCTGGCCAAACGATGGCTAAGTTCCTCGTCAATGATCAAATCGGCAACTTCAGCTTTTGCCTCCTTGAGGACAGCCTCAAGAATGAGATTGAGGAGTTTGCTGTTGTCTTCCTTATTCTCGGTCTTAGGAGAGGGGGTGCTTCCTTTTTCCGGAGTCCAGATGGCCGATTTTTTATTTTTTTCCTTGACCTCTTTGACGACTTTCTTGTAATCATTCAATTCAACCGCTGGTTTTTCGGCAATGACGATTTTTACCTGCCAGTCTTCGTCTTCCTTAGCCTTAACGAGTTCCACTTTCGGGTTCATTATCGGTTTAAAAACCTCTTTCTTGAGAATTTCGTCGTAAATTCTGGGGAGCATCAGACGAATCATTTCCTGGTAAATGGCTTCCGGAGAAAGATGCTTTTCGGCAATCGGTAAAGGAACTTTTCCTTTCCTAAAGCCCTCGACCGTCAGCTCTCTTTGTAGTTTCAAAAATGCCTCTTTTTTCTCTTTTTTTATGTCGTCATTAGGAATAGTCAACTCTATCTCGATCGTCTGTTTGGGAAGTTTTTTTGATTTATACGAATACATAACAGATTACAATTTTACAGGAAAATCTGACGAAAGCAACGAGAATTTATCCAATTCCTGCTGATATTCGTTCTCAAACTGTTGCCTAAACCAACTGACGCGTAGTGACCAAGTCGGGCTTTCCGAGTAGATTGGCCCGATGGCATAAATGTTTTCCGCACCTTTGTTGATATAACCGTCTCGCAAACCCTTGCCGACCGTGTCGATGGCTTGATTCCAGCTACCAAACATCATATAACCGCGATCCCAGCCAAAAGGATTATTAGAATTAGGATATGTAAAACGACCAAAAGTCGACTCTAGACCGGCGATCGAAGGCAGCAAAAAACAATCAAGTTCATACTTTCTACAAGTTTCAATAAAGCTAGAAGAGTTATTAGCCATCGGTGAATCGTAGCGCATCAAAACCGCTTTTATGGCTGATTCTTTCAGTTTGTAATTCAATTCCACCTGCTCGGCAGAATTTATTCTCAAACCTATTGAAAATCTGGCCGAGTTGCCGGCAAAGTTTTCCGCCAGGGCGACTTGGCTCCTAAGAAGAAAAAATAAACCTGTAACAATAATTGTCAAGATAATCTTTTTCATATATTTTTTTTGATCTTACTTCATCCTCAAAAAATTTAATAAATCTATTTATCTTGATAAGATAAAAAAAATCCTAAAGCTTTTCGAGAAATATCTGAAAAACCTTAGGATCTTTAAGTATTATAGCATATAACTATAGGAAAGTCAATATCCGCACCTATGTATCCTATATCATAGCTTCTATTGTCTGTAATTTTCATTTTGGGAAACATTTATTATACCAGTTCATTATGGATTTTCCGGTTATAATACTTATCTATGGCTAAGGCTAAATCAAAGTTTTTCAGCTTCAGTTTCGGCTGCCGGGTAAATGAGGCGGAAAAGGAAGAAATTGACCGTAAGATGACCCAAAATGGCTTCAGTTTCGATAAAGACCATCCGGATGTTTTTATTATTAATACCTGTTCGGTTACGCACAAAGCGGAACGGGAAGCCAGGCAGATGGTCTACCAGGTTAAAAAAGGCTTGCCCGAAGCTAAAATTGTCGTTACTGGCTGTAGCGCTACATACTGGCTAAAACACGATCTTTACAAAAAATTGCCCGTCGACATGGTCATTGACAACGTCAACAAGGAATATTTGGTTGACCTGATACAAAAAAGGTTCAATTTGGCTTCAAAATACCACCAAAAGCTCCTGCCTAAAAAAACGAACAAATTCATTGGTTCTGGTCGAGTAATGGTCAAAATCCAAGATGGCTGTCAGCGATACTGTACTTTCTGTATCGTCCCTTACCTGCGCGGCATGCCCAAATCCGAGACGATCAACAATTTGGAATTAAAGATTAAAGGCTTCGAAGGCACGGCTAAGGAAGTGGTGTTAACGGCAATCAACACCCAAGCTTTCGGCTATGACACGAAAGAATCTTTTGTCGATCTTCTAAAGGACATAATCGACAAAACTTCTATTCCTAGGATCAGTTTGGGCTCAATCCATCCTTGGAGTTTGACTGACGATTTTTACAATTTTTATATAAATTACTTGCCTAAAAATCGGCTGGTAAATTTTTTCCACGTTCCGCTCCAATCAGGCTCAAACAAAATGCTGATCCTGATGAAACGCGGTTACAGGCGAGAAGAAATGTTAGACAACTTAAAAAAAATCGAGAAAATCAATCCTTTTGCACTCCTGGCTACTGACGTGATCGTTGGTTTTTTGGAAGAAACCGAGGCTGATTTCAAAGAAACATATCAATTTTTGGATCAGTCACCAATCAGCAAATTTCATGTTTTTAGGTTTTCAAAAAGGGCTAAAACCCAGGCAGATTATATGTCTAAACGACTTAAAGAGCCCTCCGCCGAGGAAAAACAAAAACGGGCAGAGTCGCTGATAAAATTAAGCGAAAAGAAGTATCAAGAGTTTATGAAGAAAAACGTTGACCGAATTTCTACCGTCTTATTTTTAGAAAAGACTGTCAATGGCTATCGAGAAGGATTGTTAGACAATCAACTACCAATATGGGTTGCTGCCAAAGGCCTTCGTACAACCTCCGAGGTTATACAGGCGGGGAATATAAGAAGTGTCAAAGTAATGGAATTTAAAAAAGGACGACTGTTTGGTAAAATAGTTTAACAAAGGACGGTTAGCTCAGTTGGCTAGAGCGTCACATTGACATTGTGAAGGTCATAGGTTCAAGTCCTATACCGTCCACCACTTGATATTTAAACAAATAGAGGTAAAATTAATACATGAAAAATAATATTGTCATTACAACCACTACTGACTCCTGCTAAGGAGGGGTAGTGACTGCATAAAACCATCCCTCCGAGAGGAGGTTTTTTTTATGCTACAATCTATTTAACAGTTAAAAAACAATATGGATGACAAATATCTAAACAACTTGAGACACTCGTGTGCTCATTTATTGGCTCACGCCGTAAAACAACTATATCCTGGAGCTTTAAACGCCATCGGGCCGGCGATCGAAAACGGCTTTTATCAAGACTTCGACATGGGTAAATGGAGCATTTCCGAAGCTGACTTTCCAAAAATTGAGGCCAAAATGAGGGAAATTTTGCCGAACTGGAAGAAATTCTCTTTTAACGAAATTAGCCTTCCCGAAGCAAAAAAACTCTTCAAGGACAACAAATATAAGGTGGAGATGGCGACCGAGTTTGCCAAGCAGGGCAAAAAATTGCAAACAAACGACCCGGGAGACTTTCTTGACCTCTGTAAGATGGGACACGTTGAAAACCCGTCAAAGGAATTAGGTCACTTCAGGTTGATTTCGATCGCAGGCGCTTATTGGCGCGGCAACGAAAAAAACAAGATGCTGACGAGGATTTATGGCACGGTTTGGCCAACTCAACCGGAACTGGATACATATTTAAAAATGCTCGAAGAAGCAAAAAAACGGGATCACCGTAAATTAGGCAAAGATCTCGATTTATTTGTTTTTTCTGATCTTGTCGGCAAAGGCCTGCCGCTCTTGACTCCAAAAGGTACGACTCTAAAAAGGACTCTGGAAAGATTCATTGTCGATGAAGAAATCAAAAGAGGGTATTTGCATGTTTCTACGCCACCGATCGCCAAAGTCGATCTTTATCGGACTTCCGGTCACTATCCTTATTACAAGGACACAATGTATCCGCCGATGAAAGTAGACGAGGAAGAACTAATCCTAAGGCCGATGACCTGCCCCCACCACTTTGCTTTGTTTAAAAGCCGGCCCCGTTCTTATCATGAAATGCCCGTCAGGTTTGCGGAAATCTCTCCGCAATTCCGTTATGAAAAAAGCGGGGAATTGACCGGCTTAATCAGGGTAAGAACGTTTTTGCTTTCCGACGCCCACATCATCACGCCAAAAAACCAAGCCGATGAAGAAATAGAAAAAGTCCTCGACCTGATTTCTTACGTCAATAAGGCTTTTGGCCTTAAATCAGGCACTGACTATCGGTTCAGGCTATCTTTGGGGGACAGAAAAGACTCAAAGAAATATTATAAAGATGACAAAATGTGGGATTACGCCGAAAACGTTCTGAGGGAAGTATTAAATCACCAGGACGTGCCTTTTTATGAGGCAAAAAATGAAGCAGCTTTTTATGGCCCGAAGATCGACGTCCAGATGAAAAACGTCAACGGAAAAGAAGACACTGCCTTTACTGTCCAATATGACTTTGTCATGCCTAAAAGATTCAACCTCAGATTTATTAATAACAAAGGCCAAGAGGAGGAGCCGGTGGTCATCCACAGGGCTTCAATCGGTGCGTTTGAGAGAACAATGGCGTTTTTGATTGAACACTATGCTGGAGCCCTTCCTTTTTGGCTTTCGCCGGTCCAGGTCATAATTTTGCCAATTTCCGATAAGTTTAAAGACTATTCAGTCAAAGTTCAGGATGAATTGGTAAATAATGGTATTAGGGTTGACAGGAACGACGAGAGTAAAGGCAGTGGAGCGAAAATCAGGGAATCGACATTGCAAAAAATTCCCTACCTGGTTATAATTGGTGAAAAGGAAGCCGGAAGCGGTCAAATAGCCGTAAGGACAAGGGAAGGCAAAGACTTAGGGCCGATAAAAATTAATGAATTTATCACTAAATTAAAATCTCAAATTGAGAACTTTTCATAGACCAAAGTATCAACCGCGAAAGTATTACTTTATCAACTATAGAATCGAGGCCCAAACCTTAAGGGTAATCGATGAAAAAGGTGGACAAATCGGAGTCATTTCCAAGGAAGAGGCATTGAGAAAAGCTCAAGAGCTGGGACTTGATTTGGTTCTGATAGCTCCTAAGGCTCAACCGCCGGTTGCTAAAATCATTGATTTCAAAAAATTCCTTTATCAGGAAGAAAAAAAAGCCAAGGAAGCCAAAAAAGGTATCAAAAAAAGCACGACCAAAGACGTCACCTTGGGTCTTTTTATTGCTGAGGGTGACCTGACCAGGCTAGAAAACAAGGCAAAAGAATTCCTGGCCGAAGGACACCAGGTACGGATCAATTTGACGCTAAGAGGCAGGGAGATGGGGAAAAAGCCAATGGCATTTGACCTCGTCAATAAGTTTATTGTCAGTCTGGGAGATGTTAACGTTTCCAAACCGCCTAAAATAGAAGGTCGAGTGATAAGAAGTGTGGTTGCAAAAAAGAAGTAAGAAAGTTATAATTAATACTTCAATATGGCAAAAAACAAACAAAAAACCAGAAAATCAGCGGTGAAAAGATTTAATGTTTCAAAGGGTGGAAAAGTTCTCCACAGATCAAAAGGATTTCGGCATCTAAAATCCAAAAAAAATAAAAAATGGTTGAGACGTCTCAAAAAAATGAATCCCGTCCAAGGCAAATACAAAAGAAAGCTTTTAAAAATGCTCGGAAAAAAATAATATGGTGAGAGTCAAATCCGGAATTCAAACCAAAAGAAAGCACAAGAAAGTGTTAAAACTGGCTAAAGGCTATTGGATGACCAGGCACAAACAGTTCCAAAAAGCCAAAGAGGCCGTTTTACACGCCGGTGAATATGCTTTCGCTGGCAGGAAACACAAAAAAAGAGACTTCAGGAAACTATGGATCATAAGACTGAACGCGGCCGTCAGAAATCTGGGTTTGACCTACAGTCAACTCATTAATAAGCTAAACGGAAAGAAAGTTTCTCTTGATCGGAAAATTTTGTCAAAACTTGCTCTAGATTACCCAAAAGTCTTCGAAAAGATTGTGGAGAAAGTAAAATGACCGTAACTTCATTTGACGGTCGTCCTGCGCGAACGTAGTAAGTCGAAGGATCTCAATTAAAATCTAGTAATCTTTGTTATAATCTTTTTTATGGATATTGGCCAATATGAAAAGGAAATTAAAAACGCTTCTTCTTTAGAAAAACTCAATGATTTAGAAATTAAATTTTTAGGACGAAACGGCCTAATCAATGACTTTCTCAAGAAGATCAAAGACATCCCGAATGAAGAAAAAAAAGAATATGGGCAAAAAGTTAACCAATTGAAAAAGGACGTACTCCGATTGATCGAATCAAGAAGGAAAGAACTGTCTGGAAAAAAATCTGATAAATTTTTTGACGAAACTCTGCCAGGTAAACAATATCCAAAAGGCAGTCTTCATATCGTCTCTTTTGCCGTCGAAGAGATCACGAAGATTTTTGAGAAAATCGGCTTTATCAGGGTTTCTTATCCTGAAGTCGACTGGGAATATGGAGCTTTCGAATCTTTGAATATGCCCTCTGGTCACCCGGCTAGGGATGATGTTGAAACTTCGTTCATCGACGCCCCTGCCAACTTAAAACTTGGAAAAATGGTTTTAACCCCCCACACGTCAAACGGCCAAAATAGGGAAATGAAGAGAGTAAAAACTCCGCCAATCAGAATGATTAACATTTCCAAATGTTACCGGCCAAACTGGGACGCCACTCATACGCCAATGTTCCACCAGTTCGAAGGCATGTGCATTGATAAAAATATCAGCATCATTCACCTAAAAGGCACTTTGGATTATTTTGCCGAAAAATATTTTGGCAAAGGAACAAAAACAAGACTTCGGCCGCATCATTTTCAATTCACCGAGCCATCATTTGAAGTTGATGTCACTTGTACGGTTTGCCGCGGAACCGCAAAAGTAAATGGAAACAAATGTAAGGTATGTAAATCAGGATGGTTGGAGCTCGGTGGCACCGGCATGGTCCATCCGAATGTGCTAAAAGAGGGAGGGATCGATCCAAATAAATATTCCGGCTGGGCTTTCGGATTTGGAATCGAAAGAGTTATTATGATGAAATATGGTTTAGATGATATTAGAAATTATTATTCCGGAGACATAAGATTTTTAGAGCAATTTTAAATTTTTAAAATTAAAAACTAAGAATTAAAAATTTATGAACATAAAGATCACCCATAACTGGCTCCTTGATTATCTAGACACGGATGCAACTCCTGATCAAATTCGAGAGTGTCTATCTTTATGCGGCCCATCGATCGAATCAGTCACTAAAGTCGGCGATGACTGGGTCTATGACATCGAAGTGATTTCGAATCGGATCGACTATGCGTCGGTTTTTGGCATCGCCCAGGAAGCCGTAGCCATATTGCCAATGTTTGGTAAAAAGGCCAAACTGAAATCTAATCCTTTGAGAGATTTAAAGTTCGACAAAATTAAACAAGGTAAAGGTTTCGATTTGAAAGTCGACATATTGAATCCAAATCTGGTATCGAGATTCACGGCCTTAATCTACGATAAAATTGAAATTAAAGATTCGCCCGGATTCATTAAAGATCGTCTTTCAAAAGTAGGAATTAAGGTAATTAATAACGTCGTCGATATTTCCAACTACCTGATGATTACCTATGGCCAACCTATTCATATGTTTGACTATGACAAAATTGTTGACCATCACATGATCGTCAGGGAATCTAAGAAAGGGGAAAAACTAGTCACACTCGATGAAAAAGAAATTACATTGCCAGGCGGGGATGTTGTCATTGAAGATGGTTCGGGAAAATTAATTGATTTGTGCGGAATCATGGGCGGATTAAATTCGGCAATTAACCCAAAAACAAAAAGAGTGGTTCTTTTTGTCCAAACTTATAACAAATCAAAAATACGAAAAACAACCATGAGTACCGGTCAGAGAACTATCGCCGCCACTTTCTTTGAAAAAGGACTTGATGAGGAAAGAGTCGAAGCGACAACGGTAACGGCATCCGAACTGATTGAAAAATATTGCTCTGGAATCATTGTCTCAAAAATTCAAGATATTTATCCGAAAAAGTATCAAGGCAAGGTCATTGAAATTAGTCAACAAAAATTTGATAGCTTGATCGGCATCAGTATTGATCCTAAAAAGATCATAATGATCTTGACTAATTTGGGTTTTTCCGTAGACAAAAAAGGAAAAAATTATTTTGTCTCGGTTCCATCGAGCCGCAAATACGACGTGACTATTCCTGAAGATTTGATTGAAGAAGTGGCGCGAATTTATGGGTATCACAATATCCCGTCGCGCCTCCAACCCCCAGCTTACGTAGAACAGCCAAAAGAGATGGAGGATCTTTTTGTATTTCAAAATAAAATCAAAACATTTTTAAAACACCTTGGCCTTAATGAGGTCATAAACTATTCGATGATTTCAAAAACAATGATAGAGGATTCGGGTTTAAAAGCTGAAGACCACCTGAGACTTTCCAACAGCATTTCTGAAGATATAGAATATCTTAGAATTTCACTTTTGCCATCTCTTTACAGGAATGTAAAAGAAAACTCCGGAAAGAAAGACGTCCTCAAACTTTTCGAAATTGGCAAGGTTTATTTGCCAAGGAAAAATTATCTACCGCAAGAAATCTATAAACTTGGGATCGCCGTCAATACAGATTATTATGACTTAAAAGGCATTGTTGAGGGCGTTTACAAAGAATTAAACATTAGGCAAGATGTTCTAGAAGCAATTGAAGAAAAAAATGGCGTTTTTATGGTCGAAGTCGATTTAAAAAAATTAATTGATAATTACCGTCAAGTACCTCAATATAAACCATTGACACCGTATGCCGTCGTTAAGCTCGACAAGACCTTTGAGGTCGGGGAAAGACAAATCTATAAAGTTATCAAAGAAAAAGCTTTCCGCTCAAATTTTTTGCAGAAAATCGAAGTTGTTTCTCTATTTGAAAACAAATTGACTCTTCGTTTCTACTATTCTTCTCACTTGAGGAACCTCACCGAAGAAGAGGCCAAGAGTGAACTGGAAAAATTATAAAACCTGCTTTTTATGGAGTCGGTGTCAAAGATGGGGTAGGCGTTACGTTCCAGGGTTGATTGACACCAAACTGAATCGTGGATTCCCCTTGATTGTTATTTTGGTCCGTCGCCACTACCTGAAGTTGATATGTTCCGTCTGTCAGATTGACGACTTCATCGATGCTCTTATTGTCGCCATCGATCGACTTTACTGTATTACCATTAATATTGATTTTGACGTTTTTTAAGCTGTTCAAGCTAGTTATCGTCGCTTTGACTTCGACGTTGTTGTCGTTTACCGTAGTCTGGCCCATCGGATTTTTTATGGAAACGACCACGTCTGATGACGAGGCGTTGGAAACTTCCGTCGGCGGATGGTATTTCGGATCACCTTGGTCTTTTACCCAAGCATCGATCCCTTCCTGCCAGCGGTTTCTGCCGTCGGCCGATACCGGATCGTTTTCGGTAAATACTATAAAATCCTTAGAATCGTAATCGCCATTCTTGATCTCGACGTCATTAGCCAATTTGCCATCGGCTTTGGCGATTTTCAGCGTCTTATAAAACGGGGAAACGTCTTTTGGTTGAGTGCCGTCAATAAAATATTCGCTCCTGGTTGGATAACCATCTTTGGGCAATCCGCCCAAATAAGCGTCGATGATCATCGCCTTGACGTCATCTGGCTTATCAGGAATCCCGTCCTGGTATTTTTTCAACAGCGCTCTCATGACTTGATAAAAAATCGGCGACGCTCCAGTTTCGCCAGAAGCGATTTTAGGATTCATGGGCGAGTTGTCGTTGTTTCCGACCCAAACACCGACTGTGATCGACTTCGTATATCCGACTGCCCAGTTATCTCTTTTGTCGTCAGTGGTGCCTGTTTTCACGGCAACAGTCTTTCCGGGAATATTAAGGTATGAATTTGGCCCAAAAACTTTCAATCTGGCGTTATTATCGGAAAGGATATGAGAAATCAAAAACGCTATTTCCGGAGATAAGACTTGCTTATCTTTTACCCTGACTTCCTTGTAAACTGTTTGTCCTTTAAAGTCATCGATTTCAGATATGGCATTGACGTCGGTCTTCTTACCGGCATCGGCGAAAACCGAAAAAGCCGAAGTCAAATCCAAAAGAGTGGTTTCTCCTCCGCCAAGAGTGACTGACAAACCTAATCTATTCATGTTGGCGTCAGTTGGAGCAAATTGAGTCAAACCCATGTCGTATGCCTTCTGGAGAAAATCCCTGATTCCAACCATCGCCAACATCTTAACCGCTGGAATATTTTCAGAATTGCCCAAAGCGAATCTCACCTGCATCGGACCCAAAAAAGTACCCTCGTAATTAACCGGAACATAAGGTTTATCCCCATTGAGTCCAGAGCTAAACTCTGTCTTAACGTCCATGAGGACTGTCGCCGGCGTATAGCCTTTTTCAAATGCTACCGAGTAGGTAATTGGCTTAATGGTGCTACCGGGTTGCCGTAACCCCAGAGCGGCATTGAATTTCCCATATTTAGGATCGTTGTAGTCGTATGAGCCAACCATGGCCAGAATGTCGCCAGTTTTTGAATCAAGAACAACCACCGCACCGTTTGTCGCATTATACCCCTTGAGTTTCTCAATCTCGTCCTTAACGATCTGTTCGACAGTCGTTTGGACGTCTAAATCCAAAGTCGTCTTTATCTTGACTCCCTGATCGATCAATTTTGGGCCGTATTGATTGTCGATAAGATCCTTGACATAAAATACGAAGTGGGGCGCCTCGATCGCCATTTTAGGAGCTGTGAATGACATTTTGCCCAAATCATCCAGCGCCTTTTTTTCTTGATCAGACGTAATATAGCCGTCTTCACGCATCCTTCTTAAAACGTCCTTGGTACGACCGCGCCAAGCGTCTTTTTTACCGATAAATGGCGAGTAAGTACTCGGCGACTGTGGCAAACCGGCCAGAATAGCACATTCGACTAAATTTAAATCCTTGACTTCCTTGCCGAAATAAGCTTTGGCTGCGGTTTTAACTCCCCAATAACTGCCGCCGTATGGAGCTTCGTTAAGGTACATCACCAATATTTGATCTTTGGTATATTTTCTTTCCGCTTCATAAGAAAGAATCAGCTCTTGGATTTTTCTGGAGATCGTCTGTCTTGAGGAAAGCAAAACGTTTTTTATCAACTGTTGCGTGATGGTTGATCCGCTCTGCAAACCTCTGCCTAAAAGCATATTTAAAACTGCCCTGATCATTCCTGTTTGCGAAATCGCGCCGTGCTTATAAAAATCTTTGTCTTCGATTGAAATCGTCGCTTCGCGCAAATATTTTGGCAATTCATCAAAAGTAGCCGGAATCCGATTTTTATCCTTATACATGTCATACAATACTTTTCCGTTTCGATCTAAAAATACCGTCGAGTAGTCGCTTACTTGCGACAATTTGGTAGGGGAAGGAAGATCTTTGGCATACCATGCGAATAGGGCAAAAGAAAAAACAAAACCTACGACAACCGCAACGGTCGCAAACATGAGCCCGTAAACCAAAAGTTTCTGCTTAGTATACCGTTGGCGGTAGCGGAGGCGCCTGGATATATACATTGAATCAGTATATCAAAAATAACAGGTGTCTGAATCTAAATTCATTTCTTTCTTATTAGACAGTTGTGATAAAATATGATTAATCTAAAAGAAATATGAAAATTCTTGGAAAAAAAATTAAAAGAGACTCCATTTGGAAAATTGTCGTGGTCGTTTCTTCGCTTCTTTTGATTTTGTCTTCTTTAGCGCCTCTATTTATCAGGTAAAATATTGTCATGGATGGAACGCCTAATATTTCGTCTCTTCCAAAAACTAGATCCTTGACGATTACCAAGCTAAAATCACTCGGAATAAAAACTTATTTTGATCTATTAAATTATTTTCCGTCCCGATACGAGAACTATTCCACCAATGCCAAAATCAACCTGGCCCAGCCGGGTGAAATGGTGACGTTGACAGGAATCGTGACCGATTCAAAATTCCAAATCACTAGATCGGGCCTCAAAATGCAGGTTTTTAAAATCAATGATGGAACAGGGGAGATTCAAGTCACTTTTTATAACCAGCCTTATTTATTAAGATTATTCCGCAAAGGAATGGCTATCAGCTTCGCCGGCACAGTCGATAGATACTCAAACAAGTTAATTTTCGTCCCTAAAGAATATGAGATCGGAAAACCAGAAAAACACACGGGGCGGATTGTTCCGATCTATCCGGAAAAGAAAGGGTTATCGTCAAAAACTATCAGAGAAAAAGTTTTTGCCGCTTTAAACAATCTTCCTCGAGAATTTATGCCCGAAGCAATCATTATTTCCAACAACCTAATAAAAGAAGAAGAAGCTTATAAAAACATTCATTTTCCGGATTCAAGAGAGATGATAGAAAACGCCAGGCGTCGTTTGGCTTTTGATGAATTATTTACTATTCAACTATCGTCGGCTCTTATAAAAAAAAATTGGGGCCGAGAAAAAATCGGACAACCCCTTCTGACCGCAGGAACTGCTGATAGCATAAAAACATTTATTGACAACCTGCCTTTTAAACTGACCAATGCTCAATCAACCGTCTGGCAACAAATCCTAAAAGACCTACTGAAAGATAAGCCGATGAATCGTTTTCTTCAGGGCGAAGTTGGCTCCGGTAAAACCGTCGTAGCCGCCTTGGCTTGTTATTTAGCTTATTTGAACGGCTATCAATCTCTTTTTATGGCACCGACCGAAATACTAGCCAATCAACACTTCAAAACACTGCAGAGTCTATTCGGAAAAACAACAGTCAAAGTCGGCATAGTCACTGGTTCTATAAAGGAAGCTGATCGTGCCGATATCGTCGTTGGTACCCACGCTTTGATCAACAAAAAATTCAAAATGCATAAGATTGGTTTGGTGGTTGTTGACGAACAGCATAGATTCGGAGTTACCCAAAGGTCTGAGTTGAAAAATAAAGGCATCAACGCCCACTTGTTGACAATGACTGCGACACCTATCCCGCGCACAGTTGCCTTGACCATTTATGGAGAGCTTGATTTTTCCGTAATCGATGAGATGCCAAAAGGCAGAAAGCCGGTAAAAACCTTTTTCGTAAAAAAAGAAAAAAGATTGCCCTGTTATCGATGGATAAACCAACAGGTCGACAAACTTGCTTCTCAAGTATTTATCGTCTGTCCCCTCATCGAAGAATCCGAAGTAGAAACGATGAAATCGGTCAGGGCGGCCAAAAAAGAGTTTGAAAACCTAAAATTGGTCTTTCCAAAACTCAATCTGGGGTTGCTGCACGGAAAACTAAAGGCTAAAGAAAAAGACCAGATCATGAATCGGTTTAGACAAAGAGAATTAGACATTTTGGTCTCAACCTCTGTCGTTGAAGTTGGGATAGACATCCCTCAGGCGACCATCATGATAATAGAAGGAGCCGAACGTTTCGGCTTAGCCCAACTTCATCAATTGAGAGGCCGTGTCGGTCGGAGTGACAAGCTATCTTATTGCTTTTTGTTTTCCGAATCAGAGTCAGGGGACGTCATCGCTAGATTAAACTTTTTTGCGAAAACAAACGACGGAAACAAACTGGCCGAGGAGGACCTAAAGAATCGCGGACCGGGAGAAATATTTGGTAAAAAACAACACGGGTATACCGACTTAAAGATCGCTTCTTTTTCCGACTACGAACTGATCGAAAAAACTAAAAATGCCGCCGGTTATTTTTTAGAAAATAACGACATAAACAAATTTCCCGATTTAAATTCGAGACTAGAACGCTATCAAATAGAAGAAATAAGCCAAGACTAGTTATTGAAACGATGAAGTCAAATTGTAAATCGGCGTAATCACGGAAAGAACTAGGAAACCAACACCTAAACCAAGGATAACCAAAATCATCGGCTCTATCAAAGAAGTCAAGGATTTTATGGCAATTTCCGATTCGACTTCGAAATACTTAGATAACCTGAGAAGAGTATCGTCCAGGTTTCCTGTCTGTTCACCGACCAAACTCATCTGGACCAAAATCGGCGGAAAAATCCCTTCTTGTTCCAAAGACGTCCCCAGCGACTGTCCTTTTTCCACTTTATGACTGACGTTGATAAAAGCGTTTTGATAAACCATATTGTCGGTCGTTTCAATCACGATAGAAAGCGCGTCCAATATCGATATACCGGCACCGATCAATATTGCCAAAGTCCTCGTCGAATTTACCAGAGAAGATATTGCAATTACACTACCTAAAATTGGCAACCTTAAAGAAATGTGGTCGAAATTACTTTTGCCTAATCTCGTCTTTAAATATTTTCTCACGAAAAAAACAATAGAAAAGATTGCTAAAATTATCAAAGGCCAAAATCTGACCGAAAACGAAGAAATAATAATTAAAATCTGGGTGGTAAGCGGCAGCTGGATATTAAAATCCTTATACAGACCGAGAAGTTTTGGAATGACAAAGGTAATCATGATAAACATGACGACAAACATGCCTATTAAAATAATCGCCGGGTAGATCATTGCCCCTTTTAGTTTACTTTTGAATTCTCTTTCTTTTTCAAGGTTGTCTGCCAAACGTAGTAAAATTTCTCCAAGTTTTCCCGAAGCTTCTCCCGACTTCACCAAAGCGATGTATAAGCTGGAAAAATTATCCGGGTATTTTTTCAATGCCGCAGAAAAAGAGCTACCGCCTTTGATATCGTTATCAATATCATTAATCATTTTCTGTACTCCGGGCTTTGACATCTGCTTTTTAAGAATTTCAAGAGAGTCAATCAAAGTCAAACCAGCATTGATCATGATGGCCACTTGCCTGGTAAAATTGACGATGTCATTAAAAGAAATTGTCTTGTTTAAGAAGTCAAAAAAACCTATCTGCTCCTCTTTTACTTCCGAAACCGAAATTGGAAAATAGCCGTTTTTTTGCAAAAACTCAATTACCGAGGAAACCGAATTCGCTTCTATTTTCTTTTCAACTATTTCATTACCTTTTAGAGCCTTGTATTTGAAAAACATGATGTTTAACCAAGCTTTATTTTTATAAATTTTTCTAATTCTTTGGGTCTGATCGCATAAGAAAATGCCGATTCTTTTGTGATGAATCCTGCTTGATAGAGAGAAAGAAGGCTTTTTTCAAAAAGCAGTTGGCCTTCCGATTCCGAAGTTTCGATAATATTGTTGATCAAATAAGCTTTTCCTTCTCTAATAGTCGCTGCAATTGCCGAATTATTAATAAGTATTTCCGTCGCTGGGATCCGATCGGTTCCGTTTAATCTTGGCAGCAACCTTTGGGAAACGACCATTTTTAGGACCGTAGCCAGCTGATTCCTTACCTGGCTTTGCTGATGTGGAGGAAAAGAGTCGATTATCCTATCGATCGTTTCTGGTGCAGAATTGGTATGCAGGGTAGAAAAAACCAAATGACCTGTTTCGGCAGCTGTCAGAACCAGAGAAACCGTGTCAAAATCTCTCATCTCTCCAACCAGGATGACGTCCGGATCCTCTCGCAAAGCTGATTTTAGAGACAAAGTCCACGAATGGGTGTCTTGATGAAGTTCTCTCTGGGAAACGACCGACTTTGATATTGGATAAACATACTCTATCGGATCTTCGATGGTGATGATGTGACGGGCATATTTGTTATTAATGTTATTTATTATCGATGCCAGTGTCGTTGATTTGCCTTCACCCGTCGGTCCGGTCAATAATACCAAGCCCTGGCGCATATCAACCGATTGCTTGAGAATCGCCGGCAGATTCAATTCTTCAATCGTTTTGATGGTTGAAGGAATTAATCTGAAACTTCCGCAAATCACTCCCTTAGCATAGTAAAGATTGACTCTAAATCGATTGTTGTTGTAAGTGGTCGCGAAATCCAACTCTCGATTGGTTAAAAAGATATCCCTTTGCTCATTATTAAGTGATGATAAAAGCATTTTCTCCGACATTTCGGCGGTCACTTTGGACATGGTCGACAGTTGAAACAGTTCTCCTCCGACTCTTATGGTCGGGAAATACTCGGGTATGATATGAATATCTGACCCTTGCTTACTAACCAACACGTCTAACAAACTGTTTAGTTCCATAATTTGTTAATTAAATTTTAAGTTTCCGCCACCCGCAATACCTCTTCGATGGTTGTTATCCCTTCCAAAGCTTTTAAATAACCATCTTGTTTCATCATAATCAACCCTTCTTTTTTTCCCTGTTCTTCAATTATTTTTCCTGTTTCCTGTTGAAGAACCATCCGGTTTATTGATGGGGTAATCTTTAGGACCTCAAAAATAGCAATTCTTCCTAAATACCCGGAATTATTGCATTCCTGGCACCCTTGACCTTTATATAAAATAATTGGATCTTTCTGAAAATTTTTAGGCAACAAAGGTCCGAGAACTGCTTTTATATTTTCTTTGACTTGGGCAACCGGTTCATAACTTATCTTACACGAAGAACAGACTCTTCGACAAATCCTTTGAGCAATTACTTCGGCTAGAACTGAAGCTATCAAAAAAGGTTCAGCACCAAGATCAATCAACCTAGGAATAGCGGTAGACGAATCATTAGTGTGTAAAGTGGAAAAAACCAAATGACCGGTTAAGGCAGCCTGAATTGCCAGTTGAGTAGTTTCCTTATCTCTAATTTCTCCGACCAAAATAATGTTAGGATCCTGACGCAAAAATGCCCTTAACCCTGTCGCAAAAGTCAGACCAGCCTGCGGGTTGATCTGAACTTGGTTAATTCCAGTAATTTGATACTCCACCGGATCTTCTAGGGTTAGAATATTGACGCTCGGCTTATTGAGTCGGGACAGAATTGAGTAAAGCGTCGTCGTTTTTCCACTACCAGTCGGGCCAGTAATGAGAATAATGCCGTATGGTTTAAGGATGGCTTCCTCCACATCTTTCAGCTGCGGTCCTCTCAAACCTAATTCAATCAAACCTGGTATGCCTCCGGTTTTTTTGAGTAACCTCAAGACAATCTTTTCGCCGAATACCGTTGGTAAAGTAGAAACGCGTAAATCAACCTCTTCGTTGCCAATTCTAAAAGTAAATCGGCCGTCTTGGGGAATTCGTTTTTCGTCGATTTTCATCTCCGAAAGAATCTTGATTCTTGAAATTAAAGCTTCATGGATTGTTTTTGGCAACGACAGTTTCTCCTGAAGAATGCCATCGATTCTATATCTGATTTTGGTACGATTTTCTTCGGGTTCAATGTGAATATCGGAGGCCCTGCTTTTAATAGAAAATTCAATTATGGTCGAAACAATTTTGGCTATCGGTGCCTCGTGAACGGATACGTTATTTAACTCGACTTTTTTTTCTCCGTTGACCGGGATATACTCCTTCAATGCTTCTCTAACTTCGGGGGACAAACCTTGGCTGTAGGCAATATTGATCATTTTTTTGATCTGGTTTTTGTCGGCCAAAGCCAAAATAACTTTTTGATTGGTCTTTTTCTCCAAGAAATCAATAATCTGCGAATCGAACGGGTTGACGGTCCCGACATAAATTACGGATTGTGAAGGATCAAAACGATAGGGGATAATCTGATATTTCCTGGCAATTGCTTCCGGAATCAACCCAACGGCTTGAGAATCGATCGGCGAAGAATTCAGATCAACGTAAGGAACTTCTTCCAAATCTGCTACCGTCTTAATGATATCTTCTGATTTTAAGGAAGATTTTTCGTAAAGCAGTTCGTCTATTGGAATGTTCTTTTGTAAACTGGCTACCTCATAATGATCGGCTTCCTCCTGGGTTAATTTGCCGTTTTTTACCAGTTTATCGAGTAATTCTTTTACCGGTATGTTCATAATTTAAATATATAAGAAATTTCTGATAAAATGCAAGGATATGATTCCTCTTCTTCTTATTTCCGACGATCAAAAAAAAATAAAAAATTATTTGGGTCAATTTAAGGAAAAAAAATATTTGGTAATTGATCTAAAACCCGAGAAAGAAGAGTTTTCAATTGCCGAAATAAAACATTTTCACAAAGAAATAGGGGTTTTCCACAAGAACATCAGAGTCTACGTTTTGGAAAATTTCCATTTATCTTCGCTGGAAGCGCAAAACTCGATCTTAAAATTGTTGGAAGAACCGCCAAACAACACCTTAATCGTTCTTTCCGCGCCAAGCGATTCAAAGTTATTACCAACAATCACTTCGAGGACCAAAATTATTTTTCTAGGCAAGAAATACGAATACAAGTCTGATCCTGAAATTGAAAAACTTTTAAATAATTTTATTAACAAAAAAAGCTTTAATTTGTTTGCCGACCGGCAATTTACCGTTTCAAACAAGGAAGAAGCGGGCACGTTTATCGATCAAGTCATTTTTTTGTTTAGAAACCGCCTGATCAATGACAAAAAAGCAAGTCGCATAATCAAAGAGGCAATCAGATTGAAAAATTTGCTCCAAAACAACAACCTTAACCACCAGCTTACGATTGATCATATCTTGATTTTTATAAAAAAACAATATACGATGGATTTAGGTCATGAAAAATAGATTTAGTTTCACGTTAATAGAACTCTTGGTCGTTATTGCCATTATTGGATCGCTGTCGGCGTTGTTGCTCCCTAATTTCATGGGTGCCAGAGAGAGAGCCCGCGATGCACAAAGAAAATCCGACCTCAAGGAAATTCAGAAAGCTTTGGAGTTTTATAGGCAAGATAAAACGCCACCGGTTTTTCCAACATCAATTCCGATTACGCCAAATCTTTGTTGGACATCGTTTGGAGCTGGTTCTCCTTGCCCGACCGGGAACGTTTACATGAATAAAGTACCTACCGATCCATCTCCTGGAAAACAGTATTATATCTCTGTGGATAACAACAATTTAAACTACACCCTTTGCGCCTGTTTGGAAAATAGCGCCGATCCCGACGGAACATCAAGCTGTACCGTTTGCGGCGGGGGTTGTAGCAGCGGAAAATGTTATGTAGTCAACCAACCATAATGAAAAAACTTAAAAATAGAATCGGTTTTACGCTTCTCGAACTATTAGTGGTCATCGGCATAATCGGATTATTGGTAAGCGTTGGTATCAGCTCTTTTTCTACGGCTCAAAAAAAAGCCCGTGATGCCAAAAGAAAAAGCGATTTAAAAGCTATCCAAAGCGCCCTCGAGCAGTACTATTCTGTTTGCGGATTCACTTATCCGACGCCGAGCGGAGGAAACGTCCCGTCGTCGATAGCTTGCGTTTCTCCTGCCGTTACTTTGATGAATTCTGTTCCTTTGGATCCGAAAAGCAATGTTTCCTATACGATGACCCAAACATCATCAAGCGATTACACCATCTGTGCTCCAAACAATCCGCCCCTTGAAGCAGAATCAACTAATCCTTATTGTCTGACTAATCAACAATGAAAAAAAAATCTTTTACGCTGATTGAAATCTTAGTCGTTGCTACGATTATTGGTTTATTGGCGGCGGCAGCCACGGCTTCTTATACTCAGTTGGGTAAACAATCTCGGGACGCCCGCAGAAAAACCGATCTAGAACAGATCAGGAGCGCTCTAGAAATGTACCGTTCCAATAATGATCAATATTCAGCTTATACCGGCAATTGTTCGAATTATACTGCTTTAACCGGCTCTCCAACTTATATTCAATCTATGCCAACAGATCCTATGAGTAGTTATTTTTATTACTGTAATATTTCGACAACCGACTACACGATCTCTGCCTATATGGAAACGGGTGGCACGACCTGTGTCGCCTCCCAATGCGGAAGTAATTGTAACTACTGCCTCGGCCCGTACGGACAAAAATAACCTATGAAAAACAGCTTTACCCTGATAGAACTCATTATCGTTATTCTTATAATTATGATTTTTTCAACTCTTAGCTTCGCCTACTATAATGACTTTAACCAACAAACAATCTTAAAAAGCGAGGAAAAAAGATTGATCTCGGTTATAGAACTGGCTAGAAAGAAAGCTTATTCTTCAGATTTGTACGACCCAAGTTGCAGCAATTTCTTAGGGTATCAGGTCAGCATCGATAGCAGTGGCTCATCTTATTCTTTGCTTTTCAATTGTAACGGTACGTTCCAAACACTGGCGTCTTACAACCCCAGTAAAGTCAACGTTACCATCAGTCCGAACTCCGTTAATTTTATTTTTCCGCCTCTAGGCGTAGGTACCGATATATCAACCCCAACCATTACCATCAAAAATACCATCATAAACAAATGCATCAATGTTAGCATTAACCAAATCGGCGTCACAGACTCAAACGAAGTTTTGGTAAGCTGTTAGTAATGAAAAAATCTTTCTCTTTAATCGAGGTTCTGGTTTTTATCACCATTCTGTCTCTTTTTTTTATCGCCGCAATGACGGTTGCCACTTATTCGCTAAAGAACATGAAATCTGCCGAGTACAAAATATTGGCTTCGCATTTAGCCGAACAAGGGATGGAGTGGATGCGGTCAGAGAAAGAATCTAATTGGAATCAATTCACCGCTAGGGATTTAGGCGGAGGAACAACTTATTGCCTGAAAAATCTGAATTGGAATAGTCCTTCTGCTTGCCCTGATTATAGTTTAGGAACACCGGCGATTTTTCAAAGAGAGGTCACTGTTACCAACCAAGCGGGGACGCCGGTCACTTCAGTCGACGTCGAAGTAGACGTTAGTTGGTATGAACAAAGCAACAAGATAACCATTCCTGTTAAAACGGTTTTCAGCATATGGGAATAAAAAAAAGCTTTACCTTTATAGAAGTAATCGTCGTAATTTCCATCATCGGCTTGATTATACCGGCAATTTTTTCGGTAATTTTTGGCCTGGTGAGGGAACAGTTAAAAGTTTACCGTTTATCTGTTGTTAAAAAACAGGGTGACTTTATTCTTAATAACTTCTCAACGCTGATTAAAAACGATGCCAAAACGATCCATTCCGCCAATCCTCCTTCTGACGCCAACGAACAGTGTGCTGCCGCAAATTCAAACTATACTTCAACCAATGGCCTATATTTCCTTGATCCTGATAACAATTGGTTCGGTTTGACTCTCTCATCCGGACAGATCTCATCGTCGTCAGCCTCCACCAATGTCAATTATAATTCTTCACAAACTATTGTTTCCGGAATGACGATGACTTGTCAAAAAAGCGGTCTATATTCGGCCCCTGCGATCACTTTAGATTTCGACATCTGTTATGAAACTACGACAGGCGTCTGTTCATCAACAAGACCCGAAGATACCGCCACACTTCATTATGAAACGACGATACAATTACAGTCTTTTTAAACGGCACTTGATACTCAACTAGAGATACTTTATATTTTAATTATGGCCGATAATTTCTTTTGTTTGGACATCGCAGAAAGACATATAAAAGTCGCCGATGCCAAAAAAACAAACAACACCCTTGAGGTCTCAACTTTGGGGAAAATAGACGCCAAAGAAGATTTTTTTTCATCGGAACTAGAAAAAACGGTAAATGACCAAGCTAATCTGATTAATCGGCTTGTCGGCAACCTGAAAATATCAAAAAAAAACGTCAGCATAGTCATCCCTGATTCATTGACCTATAACCAAATTCTTATCATGCCGTATTTGAACGAAAAAGAGCTAATTTCGGCGATAAAATACCAGGCTGATCAATTCATCCCCATGCCTATCGAGGAAACCAACATCGACCTTGAAATCATCGAAGAATACAAGGAAGAAAAAAAAATTTTGATTCTGATTGTCGCTGCTCCTAAAAAATTGATCGAAAAAGTGCAGACAACTGTCGAACTTGCCGGTCTAATCCCAGAATCGATAGAAAACGAGCTTTCCGCAAACTCCAGATTTATCTCTGAGTTTTACTCCAAGATATTCACCCCCGGAAAACAGAATTTCCTGCTTGTAAACGTGGGTCCGAACTCCTCAACAATATCTTTTTTCGAACAGGAAAAACCAGTGTTGAAGGAAAGCCACAACTTTTCTTTCGGTTATGAGTTATTTCTGAAAGAAATCAGCATTAATACAGACTCTGACCGGTTAAAATCTTTTGAAATTCTGAAAAGTTACTCGCCAGGACAACGTTCTAGTTATCCGATCGAAACCATCGTCGCGCCCCTGATACGGGAATTCATTACTGAAATAAAAAGATTCATTGGCACAAAAAGGGTTTCTAACGTTTATTTCATTAATTATTCCGCATATTTTCCGGGATTGATTTCACTAATACAAAAAGATCTGTCTTTGCCGGCTTCTTATATAAATCCACTGGCATTGACTAAAAAAACTGCCAATCTTCAAAATTATAGCCTGGAATTACCCCTTTACATCTCTACGTTTGGGGGCAACTTAAGATGAAAAAAACAAAAATTAACCTTATCATCAGCCGTGAAGATTATCAAAAGTACGAAAGATATTTTTCTTACTTTAGAATAGGATTGATAGTTCTCGTCGTAATTTTTATTTCCATATCGTTATTTTTACTGGTATCCGTAAAAAACAAGGCCGATCAAAGGAATTTACTGATCCTGGAAAAAGATACCCTGTTAAAAAAAATGCAGTCTGAAACTATCGATCAGGCTAAAATAAACTATATCGAAAACAAATATCAAGACTTGACGACGTTTCTAAAAGACGACGCCAATTCGTCTCCTTATTATTCCTTATTGAACTCTGCCTTGCAGCAAAACGGTACTCAATCAGCCGCCTTAAAATCTTTTACCATCGATAAGGATCGCAATGTTACCTTCACAATTGCTTTCTCAGATTTCTCTCAACTGAGAAATTATTTCCAGTATATTGAAACGCCAAGTTTTTTGGGAAATTTCGAAACGATTTCTCTGAAGAGTTTCTCTGTCATCGGTGCCACCGATATCCAGAAAGAAAACTATCAATTAAGTTTCGTAGGTAAATTTACAACCCTTAAACACAACTAAAGATGAAACTGAAAATAAAACCATATTTATTGCGATTAATAAAAGAGAACGTCATCTACATACTCTCTTCGATCATCTTGTTGATTTTGATCGTAATCGTGGCAAAAATAAGCATCGACAAAATATTCCAAACCGACACGGAAATTTCAACCCTTTCTTCGGATATTAACAACTTGCAAAGAAAACTTACCTTATTCCAAACCGTCATCCCTTCTTCGCAAAAACTGGATGAGGACGTTCAGCTTTTAAACGGCTTGATTCCTAATACGGAAGATTATTTTTCCGTCATTTACGCGTTGGAAACTTTGTCGCAAAAAACTGGTTTTAACATAATCGGTTACTCAGTAAACATAAACAAATCAACGGCGGAGAAACTACAATTAACCGTCACCGGAGTAGGGGACAGCAATTCTTTTTTGAAGTTCCTTGACAATTATAACTATGCCGGGGGCCGACTGATAACATCAAATAAAATCGAACTTAACCCGCAGATTTCCGGCTCGATCAAGCTTGATTTAACTTTCTATAATAAGAAAACTGACTCTAGCAATAGTGACCTGACCAATGTTAACAGCCAGGCTTTCAAAGATTTAGAGGCAATAAAACAAAAGGTTAGTTTTGATTTCAACCAGGCTTCCGAAAGCAGCAGTTTGGATCTAAACTATCCCAAAAAGAACAACCCCTTCTAATTAAAGTAGTTATTTGTTAATTTTTTTGTTTTTAAGAAGTTTTGCCATGCCTTCAGAAACAATTACTCCCTTGTCCAGCCAATAAGCGAATCTTTCTTTGTCTATTTTGAAAACTACCGGTTCGGCTAAAGGATCGTATTGGCCTAGTTCTTCTATATATTTTCCGTTGGATTTATATCGCTTATTGACAACGACGATACGATAAGACGGTTTTCCTTTTTTTCCGATTCTATAAAGCTTTAGTGTAGCTGCCATATGATGTTAAATATATCATAACCTGTCCAAATTTTCAAAAGCTTTCTTGGCGGCTTCTTCTTCCGCCTCCTTTTTTGAAGAGGCAACGCCGACACCAAGCTTCTTCCCGGCGAAATAGACCCCGATCTTAAAAACCCTTTTGTGTTCGGGGCCGGATTGTTCGAGCAGTTTATATTGAGGAGTAGTCTTGTATTTGCCTTGGATCATCTCCTGAAGTTGGCTTTTTGACGGCAGATATTTTTTGTTTTTAACAATAAAATCCAATTTATTCTTAAAAAGAAAAGAACCGACGAACTGATAAGCTTTTTCAAAGCTGGCGTCCAAAAAAATCGCCCCTATCAGAGCTTCGAAGCAGTCGGCAAGGATATTTTTGTTTTTCCGGCCGCCTCCTTTTTCTTCGCCTTTCGACAACAAAAGATAGTCGTTTAAACCAAGGCTATCGGCAGCGTCGGCTAGACTATCAGTTTTTACGATGGCTGATTTTATTTCGGTATAGTCACCTTCTGCCAAATAGGGGAACTTCTTAAAAAGATAAACCGAAGTTATCAAGGATAAAACGCTATCGCCAAGAAACTCTAATCTTTCGTTGGACTGGATAGGAAAATTTTTGTGTTCATTCAAGTACGACCTATGGATGAAGACGTTAGTCAACAAACTTTTGTTTTTGAAATTGATTGATATTTTTTTCTCCAATACATCAAGTTTTTGCGTCATAGATTTTTCCTAGTACGGCATTAATAAATGCATAAGATTTTTCGCTACCCAACTCTTTAGCCAATTCCACCGCCTCATTTATAATAACCTTGTCCGGCTCTTTTTTTTCCACCTTTAACTCATAGATGGCTAATTTGAGTAGCGAAAAATCTTATGCATTTATTTTTTCGATGGGAAACTTTGGGGCGTATTTTTTTACTAAGGTGTTTAATTCTTTTTCCGATTTGATAATAGAAATTGTTTTGGAAGACAAATTGGGCTGTTTGGCGAATTCAAGAGCGTACAGTTCTTGAACAATCTTTAGTCTTTTTTTGTGTCTCGGATCGACTTTATTTTCCACAGTATTTGCAAACCCGATGAGGTAATTTTTTCTTGCCACAGTTGGCGCACTTGACTAGATTTGATAAGGACTTCATTTTTGCGGCTTTCCTCTCGCCGGTCCTTTTGGTAGAAAACTTTCTTTTTGGAAGTGGTGCCATATAAAGAAATGTTAAATTTTAAATATCAAATAACAAAAAATTATATCACATAAGTATTATTGACACAAATGTAAAAACTCATCAGATATAAACCTCTTGACAAAGCCAAAAATATCATTAATAATGGATATTATATATGAAAAATAAAAGAGGCTTCACTTTAATTGAGCTGTTGATAGTTATCGCTCTTCTTGGCGCTTTAGCAGTCGGACTACTCGCTGCGCTTGACCCGTTTGAACAACTAAAAAAAGGTGCCGATACTGGTATACGTAATACCGTTTCCGAGCTGCAAGGCGCGATTGTCAGATACTATTCGATCAAAAACGGCATGCCGTGGGAACAACTTAGTCCAGCAGTTACGAGCTTTGCGGCAACTAACCTTTCCGCTGCCTATACTGCTATAAATATTCAAGATGTCGTCTCCACAGGTGAACTAAAATCGGACTTTTCTACCTTGGCTGGAGGACAACTGAGCAATATAACCATCATGGGGTCTTCCCAATCAGTCACGGTCTGTTTCCAACCATCGTCTCGATCTTTCAGAAGCGATCCTAATACAAAATATTATATCAGCGCTGGAACAATTACTTCCTACACCGCGAACAATACTGGCACTTGCGGTGATCCTGGATCGGCAACATTTGGCTGCTTTTGGTGTGTAGAATAAGCATTACACGATGGAACTACTGGTTTTAATATTCGAGTTTTGTTTGTTATATTGGCTTCAAATCAGAAACCTCTTTGGAGGGGACAGCGCCGAATACAAAATCGTCGGCAATACATGGAGCGTCGCTCACCCGCCAGGTTATCCGCTTTATTCTTTTCTCCTTAATTTATTTAGGGTAGCCCATATCCCTTCTTATATGAATATTCTCTCCATTCTGCCAACCGTCGCTACTAGTTATCTCATCTATCGAACTTTTTGCCTTTTTAAAAAAAATAAACTTTTAGCCTTAATTCCGGCTTTGCTTTATGTTTTTCTTTTTCCGATATGGCTTTACTCGGAAGTGCCAGAAGTTTTTTCCTTGAATAACTTTTTTATCGCTTTAATAACCTATCTTCTTTTAAAGAGTTACTTAAAAAGAAATTCTCTGCCAAGTTTTTGGGTTTTTTTTATCCTGGGATTGGCTTGTACCAATCATCAAACGTTTATCCTATTTATTCCCGGCTGGTATTTTTTGATCAAAAACCGCCTCAAGTTATTTTTTAAAGAAAAAAAATACCTGCTAAAATCTTTTTGCGCTTTTGTTCTGGGATTAAGTTTTTATCTTTATGCACCAATCGCAAGTTCTTTTAATCCACCGCTAGACGTCGAGAACTCAAAAACCTTGTCCGGTTTATTCCGACTCGTTACCAGATATACTTATGGGACATTTAGGTCCTACATGGGGTCAAAACCAGATCTCCTAAACCAAGTCTTGGGCTTATTTTCATCCTTCGTATACATATTATTGGATTTTAGATTCATCGGCATCGTCGTTATTGCGCTTGGTTTTATTTTTCTTTTGAAAACTCACCGGGAAATTGCCAAGTTTGCCTTGACGACAATATTTTTTGAGCTTGTTTTTCTTTTTTACATCAATTTTAGCCTTATTGTTGCCTTTGGGGCAGCCACTTTCGAAAGATTTCTTATTTCTTATTACTTTGTTTTGGTCCTTCTTTTTGGTTTTGGAATCTTTTTCATCTATGATTCGATTTTTTCAATCAAACTAAAAAACGGTTTTTATGCTTTGGTAAAAAACGTGCTTATTTATGTATTTGGGGTTATACTGATTTTTATAATCGCCTCGTCAAATTTTTCCACGATCAAATACGTCAAATCAATAAATCAATTTGATTTCTTCGCCAAAGATATCCTTGATAATCTACCAAAGAACTCCCTTTTGGCAACGACGTCTGATAATTCGAGCTTTACCGTTGGATACTATTACTTTGTCAAGGGTTATCGAAACGATATCAAGCTTATAACGACGGGAATTTTCAATCGCCAATATTACCAGCAAGTCATGAAAAAAAGGTACCCTCAACTTGATTACTCCGCCTTCAAAAAAAACGACCTAAACCAGTTTATCAAAGACAATTCAAATAAGTATCAAATTTTTTTTGAAACCCCATCGGCTGCAGGTTACTGGGCTCCTTATGGATTAGTTTGGAAGTACTATTCGACCAAAGAATCGGCTGAAAAGGATAAAAATAATCTAATCGCAGTAAATCAAAATATCTGGGATAGACTACATATTCCTCTTCTCAACAATGACCAACTGAATATCTATCATTTGAAAACTGTCAGGGACGATTATCTCGGCAAAGAACTAGCATTCGCCCGCTATCTATTCGCTTACGGCGATCCTAAACTCGCGGAAAAATATTTAAAACAAATCTTGGCGGTTGACCCGCAGAGACGAGACGCCCAAGGAATACTCATAAACGTCGATGCAAAAATTGGAGAATGCCAAAAAGCAAAAACTAATTTTTTGAGGTTTAATCAAAATTTAAATATTTCCGACGCCGATGAACTGACCCGAGCCCTCAGCTATTACTATTATTGCGACAAAAAGAATCCGGAAATGAATTTTATCTTCAAGGAATATCAAAAAATAACCCGATAAAAATCATCCTACCCAATACCAATTAACAAAATACAGGGAAAGCCAAAACAAACCGACGGCAAATATCACCAAAAAAAAGTAAAAAAACTTACCTGGCAAATACTTCGCCAAGTAATAAAACAGGGGGAACGAAATTACCTGATAACGGGAATAGCCTATGTACGAAGTCGACACTAACGGAAAAATCCAAATTAAGCAGGAAATCCACCACAACTCAACGGGGATTTTCTTCCAGCTCTTTAGCAAAAGAAAAAGAACGACAAAAGTGACAATGACATCCACTTTTGATGAATAAAATAAATGGAATGACAAAAAAGGCAGTTCAACAATGTTATAAAGGTTATTTAAGAAAAACACCAGGGGAGAAGTCGAAGAAATAAATGGAATATTGTTATGGACCCAGAAATACCTCACCTTGACGAAAAAAAATGGATCGCCCGTAAAGTGATAGCAAAAATATATCCAAAACGCCAGCGGAACGACAGAAACAAAAACAATCTTAATGACGTTGACTATTTTTTCCGGGATTTTCTTCCCGCGACCATTCTTGAAATAAAACACCATCAATAACGGTAAAAGAGGGAGGCTTATCCCTTTAACGACCATCAGAAAACCCAATACAAAAGCAGAAAAAATAAATTTTTTTTTGACCATGAATGTCGTAAATAACAAAAGCAAAAATAAAATCATGCCTTCGGTATAAAAGCTACGATAAAATATCGTCAAAGGAAAAAGGAAATACAAAAAGACGGTTTTTAAAGCCAGCTTTTTGTTACTGATGTCTTTGACGAGGTTAAAAAATAAAACAAAATTAACCAGAAGTAAAAAATTATTAAAAATGAATGAGGTCAATAACGTATTCTTGATAAATCGATTTAATAAATTGATAGTCAAAGGATACAAAGGGAAAAACGCATAAGATGGTTCTTTTTCGGGCGTCATTTTTGCCAATGGCAAACTTCCGTTGACTTTCGGGTAACCGGTGTCGGCGATTTTTAAATACCACTGGGAGTCGAATACCGCCAGGGATTTCAAAAAATCGAATTTACCGCCGGCGAAACGGGGGTCGGGAAAAAAATGGTATGCGGCCGAGTAATCAAACTTATTAAAGGCAACTTTTCCGTTAAAAAAAAATATAAACAAATATAGACAAGTATTCAAAGCCAAAAATATGGATAAGTATCGAAATAAGTTGCCTTTTACCATTTTTAAATTAATAGTATACTAATTTTATTATGAAAAAAGCTTTTACGCTCCTAGAACTACTCATAGTTATTGTCATCCTCGGCGTCTTGGCAACATTGATAATTGGCAATTTCATTACCTCCCTACAAAAAGGTCGGGACGCCAGGCGGAAAGCCGACTTGGAACAGATCCAAAAAGCTTTGGAAATGTATTACGAGGATAACAATCTTTATCCGACGGCCGCCCCAACCCCGGGATTTGTATTTGGTAGCCAATTTGCCGTTTCGGGAAAAGTATATATGGAAAAAGTCCCCAATGACCCTTTGAACGGAAAAAACTACGAATACGATTATGACGCGACTAACAACGGATTTAAACTCTATGCTTGTCTGGAAAACAACCAGCAGATCTTGCCATATACGACCGCCTTGAGCCCAAGTGGAGGATTAACCTGTTCAACGACCTGCTACGCCCAAGACGGTAAGACAAAAATCGCTTGTTTTTGGGGCATTTCGAGCACAAACGTGAGTCCTTAAAGCAATGAGTACTTTTTTAAAAGATCCTGTTTGAAGGTACTGGCATCTTGGAAGTCTTTTTTTAATTTCAGAGCCTGCCCTATTTCGTCAATAGACTTGTTTTTCCAGATCTCTTTCTTCTTAAGGTCTTTTTCCTGATCATAAAGCAAGGAATAGTATACCGACAGGCTATAAGGGATCTTCGGATCGGTAGGGGCTAGAGCCTGACTGATTTCCAAAGCTTTTACGCCTTCGTTAAGATCGGCTACGTCGGATGTGACCTGATAAAAAAGGTATTCATTTTTCGCTCTCGTCTTCCAATAAAATACATTTTTCGGAGATCCGGCCAAGCTTCTCTGGTTATAAAAATCACTGAGTATAATCAACTGTTTGGCCGTATCGGTTTGCTTCTGGTAAGCGGCAACCGCAGCCAGATAAGACAAACTTGAAGAGAAACGGTCCTCGTAGACCGGTTCTATCCTCAATTTCAGAGCTTGTTGAAAATAATTGGCGGATTTTTGGTAATCGGCAATCTGCAAATTGGAGTAGTTTAAACCCAAGGCATAATAAGTATCAGCGATCCAGTAACTGACAAGCGAAAAAGTTAGATAAATCACCATGGCAAAGGCAACAAGAATTCCTAGCCATTGAACCGGGTTGACTTTATTGAGTTGTTGAGTCACGTTGTCTTCCCCTTGATAAATGACAAAAAGTAATCCTGGTATTAGATAAAAAAATATGTTGATTGTCGTAGTCGAAAATCCAAAAAAATTGGTGACCAGAATCGTCGAGTAAGCACTCAATAAGCTCAGCAATAAAATTAATTTTCCATCAAGCTGTTTTTTTGCCTTCAGCTCTTTCATTCCGGACAAGAAACAATAAATCACCATCCCTACCATCAGCAAATAAGTAATCAAGCCGGAAAACCCGGACGTCGCCAAATAGTTAAGAAATTCGTTATGAGCTTTGTTGTAGACAAAATCCCATTCTGAAGTCAAATTATGAGCGACCGGCCTGACTAAATAATAGCTATAAGCAAACGTTTCCAAACCGGTGCCAAAAAGAGGGTATTTCAATCCTAAGGCAACTGCGCCTCTCCAGACAATTTCCCTGATGGCTAAAGAATCGGTTGCTTCGCCCGGTGAACTAACCGGTTTAGTTTTTACGCTGCCGACGACTTTAACGCTACTTCTTTTCAAAAAAGAAAGATTGAGAATGTTGTCAACCTTGTCAAATCCAGTCTTGAATAAAATAACTGGGATAACCAGAACCAAAAACGACATTAAAATAATTTTCCTGGTATCAGTTTTTACCCTCGTAAGATAATAAGATAAAAATATCAACAAACCAATTCCTACTGCCCCTAACGCCGACTTTGACCTGGTAAACAAAATAAAAGAAAGGTTAAACAACAAATAGGAGAAGTTCAACAAAACAAATTTTACCTCTTTGATATTTTTTATCAGATAATAAAGGCCGATAAAAAAATTTATCGCTAAAAAGGCGCCCAACCAATTCGGTTGACCTAAAGTCGAAAACGTCCTCACGCTTGGCTGGAACTGGAGTGCTGAATTATCCCAACATGAATTGTCAAATTTTGCTCCACCGGTAACAAGAAAACAAGTAATGTCGTGTCCCAACTTTCCCGGCAAACCATAAAGCATGACAAGAAACGAAGACCAGAGCGATGACTTGAGGATAAAATCAGTGCCGATTGAGTTCGAAACAAAACCGTAATAGAGCAGTATATAGGAGACCGTAGACAACAATCCGCCGTTAAACCTACCGTAATAACCAAAAAGGGAAACGTGCCTATCTATGGAAAAAATTGTCGAAAGAATTTGACTTGACAAAAAAAAGAGGATGGGCAAATCGAGTTTGGTCTTTTTAAAAATTATTTTTTTTGCTAAAATCATCTTTGATAACCATAAAAAGGCGATCAAAATTGTCATCAAGTATATAAAAAGCATTTTGTTGAATTCAAAAAGCTCGGAAGTATTGAATGTAAAAATCAGCGGAGTCAGGAAAAAAAGACAACCGTAAAGGAATCTCAAAACTTTATCTATTATTTTCACAATGATTAATTTTACTAACTTTTTCTCTAAAATAAAACTGCCTTTTTTTTCCGGGCTGGAAATCTATTTTGACTTCGGGACTTCGGAAACCAAAATCGCCGTCAAAGACAAAGGATTGATTCTTAGGGAACCCACATATTTGGCTTATAATTCGAAAACCAGCGAATATATTTTTTTCGGCAACGAAGCTAGATCGATCATCGGGAAAACGCCGGAATTCATAAAAATCATCAGGCCGGTCGTTTCCGGCGTAATTTCCGATTTCGACGCCCAAGTCGCCCTGACAAAAAAATATTTGGAACGATCAGCCAACTTATATTTTACGAACCAGCTGATAAAGCCTCTTTTGACTGGCATCGCCGTCGTACCGTCCGTCGCCACAGAGATTGAACAGAAAGCCGTTGAAGAATCTTTGTCTAAAGCCGGCATATCCCGTTTTTTTTTAGTTGAAAAGTCCTTGGCGACGGCAACTGGTTGCCGACTTAATATTTTTTCCCATCATCCCAATCTGATCGCCGACTTGGGCGGCGGATTAATCGAATTATCCATCATCGGCAGCGGCGAATTATCGCTCAAAAAACTTTAAAAAATGCCGGCGACAACATGAATAAATTAATTTTTAACTACATTTATCTAAAATATGGCGTCATACTAGGGGAAGCTACTTGCGAAGACCTCAAGTTAAATCTGCTCAATTTCTCAGGAGTCGAGAAAACCGTCACGATCAGAGGAAAATCCCTCGAAACCGGGTTACCCAAATCGATCAAGATAAAAAGTTCGGATATCAAGGAAGCTTTGCTGACCAATTTCATTCAAATCATCGATACCATCAAAGAATTGATCGAGTCTTCGCCTCCTGAGAAATTGAGCAGATTTATGAACCGCGGCATCGTCCTGACCGGAGGACTGTCCAGAATCGACGGAATCGACAAATTCTTCGAACAGGAAATAAAAATAAACGTCATTAAAGAAGAATCCCACCAGTATGCTACGATCAATGGCTTGTCCAAACTGGCTCAAAACAAAGACCAGCTTTCCAAATTGATCATCAGATAATTCACTGTTGATTTTCTATATTAATTAATATAGAATTTAGTCTTGCTCTTTGAAAATTAGGACAGTATCTTTGCCAATATTGAATTTAGTTTGATTAATCGGGTTAGGATTCGGGCACCATTCGGCGCCCGACCCTTAATGCCGGGTGCAGTCTTGTACCCGGTTTTTTTAAGAGTTTGATCCTGGCTCAGGATGAATGTTGGCGGCGTGCCTGAGATATGCAAGTCGAGCGTCCAATTTGTCGCAAGATGAATTGGAGCGGCGGACGGCTGAGTAACACGTAGGAACCTACCCCTGTCTGGAGAATAGCCAGCCGAAAGGCGGGATAATACTCCATGATACCTCGCGCAAGCGCGGTTAAAGAGGTTAACTCCTTGGAAAGGGATGGGCCTGCGGCTTATCACGGTAGTTGGTAGGGTAACGGCCTACCAAGCCTATAACGAGTAGCTGGTCTAAGAGGATGGTCAGCCAGAGGGGGACTGAGAACGGCCCCCACTCCTACGGGAGGCAGCAATCAGGAATAGTCGGCAATGGGCGCAAGCCTGACCGCGCGACGCCGCGTGTAGGAAGAAGTTCTAACGAATGTAAACTACTGTAGTAAGGGAAGAAGTCCCGCCTTTGGCGGGATTGACGGTACCTTATTAGAAAGGGGCCGCTAACTGCGTGCCAGAAGCGTCGGTAATACGTGGGCCCCAAACATTATCCGGTTTTATTGGGTGTAAAAAGTAGTGTAGGTGTCCCATCAAGTTTCATTTTAAATACTGCAGCCTAACTGTAGGAAAGGGTGAAAAACTGACGGGATAGAGTTACCTTTAGGGAGATCGGAACTCAAGGAGGAGTAGTGAAATGCGTTGATACCTTGGGGAACACCAGTGGCGAAAGCGGATCTCTGAAAAGTAACTGACACTGAGACACGAAAGCTAGGGGAGCGAAGCAGATTAGAGACCTGCGTAGTCCTAGCCTTAAACGCATGCTTGCTAGCCGCATTTCCCCGCCTTTGGCGGGGAGGTGTAGCGAAGGTAACCCGTTAAGCAAGCTACCTGGGGAGTACGACCGCAAGGTTAAAACTCAAAGGAATTGGCGGGGAGGCACACAACCAGTGGAACATGTGGTTCAATTCGATACGAACCGAAAAACCTCACCAGGGTTTGACATACTATCGTTTATTCCCCTAGAAATAGGGGGAAATCCGCAAGGATGATAGTACAGGTGCTGCATGGCTGTCGTCAGCTCGTTCCGTGAGGAGTGCCCTTAAGTGGGACAACGAGCGCAACCCCTATCTTGTGTTAAATCTGTCACAAGAGACGGTCCTGCCTTTGGCGGGAAGGAAGGAGGGGCAGACGTCAAGTCAGCATGGTCCTTATACCCTGGGCCACACACATGTTACAATGGGATGAGCAACGGGTTTTACCAGACGGCAACGTCGAGTAAATCCCTTAAACCATCCCTCAGTGGGGATTGAGGTCTGCAACTCGACCTCATGAACACGGAATTGGTAGTAATCGCGGGTCAGTCATACCGCGGTGAATACGTTCTTGCCTCTTGCACACACCGCCCGTCAAGCCAACAAAGTCGGGGATATTTGAATCTCGCTTTATGCGGGAGAAAATGTCGCCGGCGATGGGGGTTAAGTCGTAACAAGGTAACCGTTTTGGAAGAAGCGGTTGGATCACCTCCTTTCTAATTTTTTTCTTATGAAAGAAATTGGTCTGAATAGACCTTAAACTATCCTAGCCCGTTTAATAAACTAAATATCAAGTCTTAACGAAGATTTCCATACCTGGCAAACAACCAGGAAAGAAATGTCTGCCTGTTTTTGAAGATTCTGTCCCAAAATGCTGCCAAGCGGTAATTTCAAGGAAGCGATTGTCCATCTCCCCGGAAGAACCCGGATAAATGACCAGTTCGCCAACGCTCCCCCCAAACAGATTGTCAACGTACCTAGCCTTATTGACGACCCCGTTTATCTTAATTTCCACCTGATCATTCCGTTCGATTTTACCTTTGAAATCTTCTTTTCTGATTGTCGTTTTGATATTTCCGAAATTATCAATATGACCGATATAAAAACCTCGCAAATCAGGAATCAGGTTAGTAGATGTTTCCTCGAGGTCTAATTCGTCTTCCATTTCGTCGATCAAATGTGCGCAAATTCGTGAATAAAGATCTCTGGTATGGAACTGTCCTTCCTCGTTTAAACCTTTATATTGGAAAACTTCGTCGATCTTATTTTTTATCAAAGAAAAATCATATCCAGCGTTTGGACCGCATATATACAAACCAGATTTTAACCTGATAATCAACGGTTCGGCGCCCTTGGCTCTTTGCAAATTATTTTTAGCAAATAACCTCGGGTCGGTATTTTGAAAAATCACCGTTTCCAAAGGCCGGCTGAACCTTTCTTCAACCAACACCAATTGATTCAACAGAAATGAAGTGTGTATCGTCGACGGTGTAGAAGATACGAAAATTATATCTGGCTTTCTTTCTTCTTTCAGAAATCCTTCTATGGCCAACTCAACCTCGGCACAAGTCAAACTGTCCTCGGCCAAATCGGCAATAACGACCAATTTTTTCATAGGTATATATTATCTCAATTTTCTAAGGATAATTCCTGACAAATCGTCTAGGGTAATCAAACCTTCCATATGCTTGTTCTCATCGATGACTGGTAAGGCGTATAATTTATATTTCAACATTTTTTTGATGACGATTTCTTCCGGAGTCGTGAAATGAACGACAATCACGTTTTGGGTCATAAATTTGTACATCGGCATATCCAAATCCTGAAGCAAAATCTCGTGTAAGCTAACTACGCCTACCAATTCTTCGTCTTTATTGACAATATAAACATAGTCCAATGACGAGAAGTCGACTGTTTTTTTCCTGATGATATCAATCGTCTGCCTGACACTATAATCAGACTCGACACTCAAATACTCGGTCGTGATTAAACCGCCAATCGGGTTTTTGGACAACTCTAACAATCGACGGATGCTTGACCTGGTATTTTCGTCTAAGTAGCTGATGATTTCTTCCTGGCGATTTTTTGACAAAGTCAAAAGGACATCCACGGCCTCATCCGGATCGATAAAGGTCAAAAACTTGGCGGCTTTTTCTGGCCGAAAGTGTTTAAAAATCGACGTTTGATAATTGATGTTAAGGTTGCTGATAACGTCGGCCGCCTTTTCGGTATCGAGAATTTTTAAGAATTTCCTCGCATTGATGACGTTAGTTTTCTCGAGATAGTCAGCCAAGTCTTCTGGCCTGACTTTCTCCAATTTTTCTTCTTTTTTTCTCAATCTAACCTGCCCTCGAATTAACTCCAAAGGCTGTATATCAGCCCAGGATAGGAATTCGGAAGTAACCTTGATATTGAATAATCTCAGTATCCTGTAGACGTTATCACCGCCCAAAAATCTGATTCTCCTGATAACCCCAAGAACGCCAACGTCCACGCCGGCAATCGATAACTTTTCCTTGTCTTGATTCAAAGCTACATCGTTGACGCGAACAATCTTGTTCCCTTTCAAGTCAATGATTTGTTTGTCGAGAAGATTTTTTTCCAGATAAAGCTCATTCTCTTCCAAATAAGAAGAAAGGAATTCTTTTTCTATCGTCAAAAAATTGTTAATTTTTTTCAGATAATCGATAGAAATAATCATTCTTTGACCCATTGGGTTTTTGACTACCATTTTGGTGACGATCGGATTATCTGAAGAAACCAAAAAAATAAAGTCCTGCAAAGTACCGACGACAATTTCATCCTCGGTGCGGACCGTTTTTCCGTCTAATTCGGAAAAGTAGAGCATAAAGTTATTATATAAAACTCTAAGCCAATATGCTATAATTTTTGAGATTTGCCAGGGTGCGTAGTTCACCGGTAGAACACTTCTCTGATAAAGAAGAGATAGATGGTCCGATTCCATCCGCACCCACCAGGTACCAGCCGGTACCTGGTTGGAGGGTTCAGAATTGTACCTTCCCACCTCGGAGGACTCGTAGCTCAATGGCTAGAGCATTTGATTTACATTCAAAGGGTTGGGGGTTCGAATCCCTCCGGGTCCACTTATCTAGCTTCAATTCCATATCTTTTAGCGGCGGTTTTAATTATCTCAAGAAGCAGATCTTCGTACTCCATTCCGGTAGCTTTGGCAATCAGCGGAAAATACGAAGCCGGATCGTGTTCTGGCGGAGTACAGCCTGGTGGTGAATTGACTTCGAGAATATAGGGATTCTCGTCTTTGTCACATCGAACGTCAATTCGGCACCAATCCTTAATTCCCAAAGCATCCCACAGACCAAAACATATTTTTCTTATCCTGTTTTCTAATTTATTTGAAATTTTGGCCGGACATTTTAAATGTTTTCCGCTGGTTTCAATTTCATAGAACCATTTGACTTCGAGCGAATCTAGTGGCAGATATTTTTTTGGCAACATCGAATGATCAGATTCCAAAATCGGCAAAATTTTTGGAGGATTGCCTAACATGGCAACAGAAAATTCCCGTCCTTCCAAATAAGGTTCGACCAAGGACTTCTCCCCAAATGTTTTTTCAATGTATTTGACTTGCTTAATCAAGCCGTCAAAATCGTTGACGACGCTCTTGTTGGTAATTCCCGCCGACGAACCTTCAGAAACCGGTTTGACCATCAGCGGATATTGTATCTCAAGATCTTTATTCAAATCCGCGGAAGCCAACAACTTAAAAGGCAGCGTAGCAATCTTATGTTCCAATAAAATTTCTTTTGTTTTAGCTTTGTCAAGGATCAAGGCCTGGGCTAAGGGAGGTGATCCGGTATAAGGAATCTGTAACATTTCCAACATGGCAGGGATTTGCGCTTCTCTGTCCTTACCGTGTAAGCCTTCGGAAACATTAAACACCAAATCGATTCTATTTTTTAGCTTATACAGTTTTAAATAACTTTTTTCGTTGGCTTCGATGGGAAAAACATCGAAGCCTAATTTTTTTAGATATTTTACCTGAAGTTTTGTGGTTTCCGGATCGTCAAAATCGGCTTCACGCAATGTCCGAGGATCTTTTGGATCCGGATACTGATGACGAACGTTATAAAGAAATGCTATATTCATATAAAAAATTAAGATTAGCTGATTTGTTGAAGAAGTGCAAACATGTCTTCTTGTAATTGGTAGGCGCGTCTTTTGGTCTTTCCCAAAATCGTGTAAAGAAGTTGTTTATCTTTTATCGGTGCGGCTGAAGAAATTATGACTCCTTCTTTTTTCTTTTTGTCGTATACAATCGGTTTTAGAACGTTGATCAATTTTTCAAATGACGGTGAAGTTTGACTTTTGAATTTATAATTGTTTCTGTTTAAAACATAAACATCGGAAAAAAAATCTTCACCGTAAAGATCATAGACTAACTTATATATGTCTGTTCCTCCGGTATTCCTGGTATTGGATTCACAGACATAGATGTGACTATTCTTGCCGGCAATCATATCAACATCGAAATGGCCGCGGTATCCTTCTTCGGCATATTTTTCCGCTATGTAGTAACCGGTATCGGTAATCCTGGCGGCGGTTCTCTCGTTGAGCACGTCCTCATGGATATCCAAACCATAGTATTTGCCTTCTTTAGTCACCATCATAACGCAGTAATAGAGCATCTCGATCTTGCCGCTGCGATGAATCTTGAACTCTATGTTGGGATTGGCTCCGAAAGCCGCATAATCGACACTTATCAATTCTTCAATTATTATCGGAAATCTTTCCCAGTAGCCGTCCTCTGACAAAAGTTCGTAAATTCTTTTTTCGCATGATTTGTAATCTTTGGGCAATTCTCCTTCTCTGAAGATTAAAACACCGTGACCGCCGCTTCCTTTATTAGTCTTTAAAACGACGCCTTTCTCCCTTATATAGGTATTGGCGGCAATCTTTGCCGCGTCGAGCTTTCCCACGCAAATCACCCCTTCAGGCATGATAAAATCCGGTTCAATCGCCCTAGATTGTTGGGCCAACTGCCTTATGCCCGACTTGCTGCCATAAAAATTCACCGTCCAAGCATTCTCGATTTCTGGGGCTTCCGGAGTATAGACGTCCAAACCCAGTTGAATCATCCTGTCTTTTAATTCCAGAAATTCGGGCGAAGTCGAATAACTGATCAACTTCACTTTCTTGTATTTTTTAGCTTTTTGCACCAAATCGCTAAACAATTGTTTGTCAGTATATAGATCCTTGCAAATAAGTCCTGTTCTTTTTTGAGGAACAAAAATATCGACTTTTTTGTTATGGGTAATCGATTGAAAATAGTTTTTGAAACTGGAAGAAATTTCGATCGGAGAAATGTAGATAAATTCGGTTTCTCCAGCGTTAGCAAACAAATAACATTCGGAAGAATCGTTACAATCATTGATCATCTCGAAACGTTTTTCTATCGGTTGAATGGACGACAAAAAAGACCATTCATCCTCAACGACGTTATATATATATATCACCAGTTGTTTTTTGGATAATTTAAGGCTAGATTTTCTTTGTTTATTTTTTTTAGGAGGTTTTCTTGTAACCTTTTTTTTCGCTTTTTTCATTGTCATTCTGCACAAGCAGATAATTATCAACATTATTACTAATTTTTTTTATTTGTCAAGAGTAAAATACGTTTTGCCTAAGCGTTTATCTGATATACTCAAATTATGAAAAAAAGTTTCCTGCAATTTTCACGGGAATCTTTCCAAAACTTCGGAGAAGCCATCATTAATTTGTTTATATTTCTTCCTTATTTTTTTTCTGTTTCCAAGTTGCTAAAGACATTCTTTTCTCCCTGGAAGAATCTTCAGTCAAAAAAGACCGCCCGCGGATTTTCTTTCTCGGATTTGGGAAATCGGTTGATTTTTAATTTAATCTCCAGTTCCATTGGGGCGATGATGAGATTGTCGATAGTTTCTTTCTATTTCATCTTTCAAACTCTTTTGATGGTTGGCTTGCCTTTCATCTCCTTGGTCTTCTTTTTTTCCCTGCCGTTCTTATACGCCATCAATCTTTTTAAGCAAAGCCCCGAACTAAAAAAACAAGACCTCAAGGATGAATTCATAAAAGATCATTTGATAAAAAATGAAAATCGAAAAGTAGTCGAAGACTGGTTCGAATCCTATTATCAAAAACACGTTGAGAAAACTCATTGGTGGAAACTGAAAAACCTTTTTGACCTGCCGCCTTTGGCAAGGGACTGGTCGGTTGGTTATACGCCGGCTTTGGACGAGTTCGTCATCGACCTGGCAACTCCGACATACCTTCACCACATTAACAATATCATCGACAGGGAAAAAGAAATTAAAGAAATAGAACAAGTGCTTTCAAAAAACTCGGAAGCCAATGTCGTTATCGTTGGAGAAGAAGGGGTAGGGAAACATACCATAATCGATGCCCTAGCCAAAAAAATTTATCTTGGTAAATCAAATATTCATCTCATGTACAGAAGAATCCTTAAACTTAATATGGAAAAAGTCTTGAATAAATTTGCCGATCAGGAACAGCGGGAAAATTTTTTCGAGGAGCTGCTCGACGAAGCCGCTAAAGCAAAAAATATCATTCTTTTTATTGACAATATTGACAAATATCTTGATTTTTCGTTGTCGATTGAAAAATACGGGAAAACCGATAGCTTGCAGTTTATCGGGGTCACGACTCCTTTTTCTTATCAAAAAGAAATCATTTCCGACGAAAAAATCAATCGATTGTTTACTAAGATTGACGTCTTTGAGGTCAACAAAAAAGAAGCCCTGGAAATTCTTTTGGAAAAAGTTTTCGAATTCGAAACCTACCATAGGGTAGTCATCCCTTATGAAACATTAGTTGAAGCAATTGACAAAAGCGAATTTTACCTGACTTATATCCCTTTTCCGGAAAAAGCTATTGACTTGCTGGATGACGCCTGTGTCGTAACCCGTACCAACAATCCAAGAGCAACCAATTCCCCTAAAGTAACACCGGAAACCATCGATTCGGTTTTGGCGGAAAAAACCCATATCCAAATAACAATAACCAAACAACTAAAGGACAAGCTCTTAAATTTGGAAAACCTGCTATCGTCTGAGGTCCTTGACCAAACCGATGCCATAGAAAAATTGTCTGCCGCATTGCGTCGTTCTTTCTTGTTGGTCGGCAAAAGAAAAAAACCACTTGCTTCATTCCTTTTTCTTGGACCGACCGGGGTTGGAAAGACGGCTACCGCGAAAGCCATCTCTCAGGTTTTTTTTACATCTCAAAACGATCAGACTTTTTCCGCCCTGATCAGATTTGACATGGCAAATTTCCAATCTAAATACGACATCCCGAAACTCATCGGAGACCGCGATGCCGATGAACCGGGACTTTTAACGGCAGCGGTCAGAGAAAAACCTTACGGAGTTCTTCTCTTAGACGAATTGGAAAAAGCCGACAAAAATTTACTCAATATCTTTTTAACCATAACCGATGAAGGATATTTCACCGATGGATTCGGTAAACGCGTTGACTGCAAAAATTTGGTTGTAATTGCGACGTCAAACGCCAAAACTCAGGATACTTTTTCCCCTGAATTCTTAAACCGCTTCGACGGAGTTGTCACTTTCAATAGCATATCGAAAAATACCCTTATCTTGATTGCGAAAAAAATTATCGATACTTTAGAAAAAGACGTCTATCAACTTTATCAAGTCAAAATAAAAATCAAAGACAGCACGATCAACCAATTGATAGAAAAAGATTACGACCCCCGTTACGGAGCCAGAAATATTGAAAGAGTCATCAGCGATGAAATAGAGGACCGGGTAGCAAAATTGATCCTCAAAGATAAAACCAAACCTGGTGATGAAATTATTTTATAGCGATAGACAACTGGAAATAGGTCTGCTAGAATGTATCGATAATTAAGTTATGAAAAAAGGGAAATTAATTGTTGTCGAAGGCATCGATGGATCTGGTAAAGAAACTCAAGCCAACCTTCTCATCGACTACTTAAAATCAAACAAAATTTCCACCAGTTTATTTGATTTTCCCCAGTACCATAAAACGTTTTTCGGCGACTTTATCGGCAGATTCCTCAACGGGGAGTTCGGCAACATCAGCAACATTAATCCATACCTGGCGGCTTTCCCGTATGCAGGAGACCGCTGGCAAGCCAAAGAGCTGATCGAAGACTCTTTGAAAAAAAATGCCATAACGGTTTGTAACCGTTACACTCCGTCCGTCGCCTATCAAATGGCGAAGTTGACTAATGACGGAAAACAGCACTTTTTAAATTGGACGGAAAAACTGGAATACGGAATTTTCAAAATTCCCAAAGAGGATCTGGTCATTTTTTTGAACGTTCCCTATAAATTCGCTTTTAAACTGATCGAAGGAAAAGCAAAAAGAAACTACCTGAAAGGTAAGCTCAAGGACCAATACGAGGAAAACGTCTCTTACCTCAAAGAAGTGGAAAAAATATATGGTTGGCTCAATAAGCGAAAAAACAATTGGGTAAAAATAGATTGCTTAGAAAAAGGAAAGATCCTCAATAGGCAACAAATCCACTTAAAAATCGTCGCCTCCTTAAAAAAAAGAGCATTCATATAGCGCGAGTTTGACAAATTATCTTCTTCCTGATAAGCTTGGGATTATATGGATAAGAAGCTTTCTGGCCTGTTGATGCTTTTCGTTTTGGTCTTTGGACTTTTTGTCGGTTTTGTCGCTTTCAACAAACAAATCAGCACTTTCACAAGAGCCAAGGAGGAGCTCGTTCCTTCTTCCGATACCTCGTTGATATTTGCTTGGCCTTTGACTGCCAAAGCGGACGGAAATGAAAAAATAAACATAAATGTTTTCGTTAGGAACGTTAACAATCTCCCCCTCGAAGGAAAAGTCGTCAGTTTAAAGACCAACCTCGGCAGCTTGGAAACGGTTTCAGCTACTACTGACAAATCAGGCAAAGCCACTTTCAACCTTACCTCAAATTCAACCGGTGTCGCGGATATAACCGCCATAGTTGACAACCAAACTCAACTGAAACAGACCGTTAGCATCAAGTTTGAATAAAACAACCGGAAAATATGAATAAAAAAATCAGCAAAGTCGTCATACCTGCGGCCGGATTCGGAACCAGATTTCTTCCCCAAACCAAGGCGATGCCTAAGGAAATGCTGCCGATTGTCGACAAACCGGTAATCCAATATGTTGTCGAGGAAGCGATTGATTCGGGAATTGAAAACATAATCATCATTACGGGCGCCAACAAAAGGGCAATTGAAGACCATTTCGACACTCCGTCTGAAGACCTGATAAAAAACCTCGTCAACGGCAATAAAAGCCATCTGCTTAAGGAAATCGAAAGAATTTCCAATATGGCTAATTTTATATATATCCGTCAGAAAGGACCGTACGGTAACGGTACGCCGGTATTGACGGCCCAACCAGCTATCGAAGATGAACCGTTTGCCGTCCTCTGGGGGGATGAGTTTATTTACAGCAAACCGCCCCGCTTGGCTCAGATGGTAAAGGTTTACGAAAAATTTGGCGGAATAGTCATATCTGGAGTACAAATAAACAATAAGGAAGATTTGAAAAGATACGGTATCGCCGATTTGACCAAGGTGGAAGGAAATGTTTATAAAATAAATCAAATCGTCGAAAAACCCGAGCCATCAGAGGCTCCTTCAAATATCGCTACCCATGGAGGTTATATTTTGCCTCCGGAAATATTTTCGGCTTTGAAAAGAATCAAACCGGGAAAAGGCGGGGAAATCTGGTTGGTTGACGCCATAAATCTTTTGAAAAAGGAAGGCGTACCTCTTTATACCGTCGTCATAGAAAACGGTAAATACTATGACACGGGAAACAAGTTTGAATATCTTAAAACCGTCATCGAATTTGCCCTTGACCACCAAGAAATTAACGGAGGATTCAAGAAATTCTTGAAATCGCTCAACATATAATCACAAAAAGCACTACCTTCAATCTTCATAATTTTCCATTGCAAAAATTGGCTTCCGCTTATATAATGTAAAGATTATGAGCGAAAACAAAAAATTAGTCGAAGAGCTTTTTGAGGCTGGCTGCCACTTAGGCCATAAAACCAATAAGATCCATCCCAAGGCGAGAAAATACATTTATACGATTGACCACGGAACATCGATCATAGACTTGACGAAAACCGCCGTTTTGATCGAACAGGCTAAAGAATTCGTCACCAAGCTGGCTAAAGAAAACAAAGTTTTATTGGTTGTTGCTACCAAAAGGGTTTCCACCAGCTTCGTCAATGACCTATGCCAAAAGAATAATATCCCCCACGTTACCGTCAAATGGCCGGCTGGACTATTGACCAACTTCGAGATGATCAGCAAAAACGTCAAGAAATTGAAAACGATGAGGCAAGAAAAAGCTGATGGAGATTGGAACAAGTTTGTCAAACACGAACAGGTTAAATTACAAAAAGAGCTGAACAAACTGGAAAAGTTTTACGGTGGAATATCTATTTTGGACAAGCTGCCCGATGCTCTTTTTGTCGTTGACATAAAAAAGGAAAAAAATTCCGTCAAAGAGGCCATTGAGAAAAAAATTCCGGTCGTCGCCGTTGTCGATACCAACGTCGACCCTGACCAAATTGATTATCAAATACCTGGAAACGACGATGCTGCGACTTCAATCGAATACTTTGTGAAAGAGATCGTTGGCGCATATACGAAAAATTCTAAATAATAAATCTCAAATCACAAATAATTAATAAATTTTAAATTTAAAGTTTAAAATTTATTTGGAGCTTGGGATTTAGAATTTAGAATTTATATGACCTACGATATTAAAAAATTAAAACAACTTCGCGAAGAAACCGGTGTGTCATTCTCTCTTTGTAAAAAAGCCCTGGAAGAAACAAATAACGATATCAACGAGGCAAAAAAGATGTTAACAAAATGGGGAGCCGACAAGGTGAAAGACAAAGCGAGTAGGGAAACCGCCGCCGGCGCGTTATTTTCGTACGTCCATCACAACCGGAAAGTCGCTTCATTGATTGAACTTCTTTGCGAAACCGACTTTGTCTCCGGAAACAAAGAATTCCAGAACCTGGGTCAGGAACTTGCAATGCAGATTGCATCTTTAAAAGCAGAAACGGTCGACGAACTGATGAAACAAGAATACATAAGAGATCCCAGCAAAAAAATATCCGATTTAATCTTCGAAGCTGTTCTGAAGTTCGGAGAAAACATCAAAGTCGGCAAACTAATAAGACTGGAAATATAATGTATAATTAAGAAATGGATCCCACTCTTCAGTTCAAAACAAAATCCCAATATACCATTTCCTTGCTCAAAGAAGATCTGAAGACGATTCGTACTGGAAGGGCAACGCCGTCACTTATCGAAAGCGTGACTGTTGACACCTATGGCGGTTCAACCAAACTCAAACTAATGGAGTTGTCAACGATCACGACCGATGGACCGACCTCCCTGATCGTCAGCCCGTTTGACCCATCGACAATTCAGGACATAGAAAAGTCTATTTTGAAATCACCGTTGGGACTTTCACCAATCGTCCAAGGATCTAAAATAATCATAAAAATCCCTCCTTTGTCAACCGAGCAGAGAGAAAAATTTGTAAAGACCGCCGCTTCGAAGATTGAAGAAAAGAAAAACCAAATCAGAAATCTTCGTGACGAAGTAAGAAAGTCGATAAAAACTTCGTTCGAAAAGAAAGAAATCGGCGAAGACGAAAAATTCAGGTTGGAAAAAGACATCAATAACTTGACAACGTCCTACATGGAAGAAATCCAGGTGCTTAAAGAAAAAAAGGAAAACGAAATCATGGAGATTTGAACTAATCAAAACATGTCAATCATAATTTTTATTCTTACTTTAGCGATACTCGTCTTAGTCCACGAGTTTGGGCATTTTATCGCGGCAAAACTGCAAGGCGTCAAAGTAGAAGAATTTGGATTCGGACTGCCGCCCCGGCTTTTTGGCATAAAAAAGGGGGAAACCCTTTACAGCATCAATTTGCTTCCGTTTGGGGGATTCGTCAAACTTTATGGCGAGGAATACCACGAAATAAAAAACAAGTCTTTGTCTAAAAGAGCCTTTATCAATAAAAACGGCTGGCAAAAAACATTGATCATTATCGCCGGCGTCATCGGTAACTTCATCCTCGGCTGGACTCTCATTTCCTTTCTTTTTACCCAAGGCGTACCGGTCCCGGGTAACAAAGTAAAAGTCGAAAGCGTCGTCAAATCCTCTCCGGCGCAAATTGCCGGAATAAAAGAAAACGACGTCGTTTTGACTTTTGCGGGAAAAAAATTAAACCAAGCCGACGACCTTATCAATCTTTCTAAAATATACGGCGGAAAACCAACAACCGTCGTCATATCGAGAAACAATCAGGAACAGACTTTAGAAATCACGCCGAGAAAAAATCCACCCTCTGGACAAGGGCCATTGGGGATAGTCATAACTTCGTATGAAGAAAAAAAATATCCTTGGTATCAGGCGCCTTTTTTCGGTTTGATTGAATCATCAAAACTGACTTACGATATTGCCAAGGAACTGTTAAAGGTTTTGGCTCAAGTAGTAACTTTCAAAAAAATAAGCGCCGACGTTGCCGGGCCGGTCGGGATAGCTCGATACGCCCAATCAGCGATCAAATTCGGCAAAAACGCCTATTTGGAGTTAATTGCCTTATTGTCACTCAATCTGGCGATTGTCAATATACTTCCTTTCCCGGCCTTGGATGGCGGCCGTCTTGTATTTGTAGTTTACGAAGGAATCACCAAGAAAAAAATCAACAAAAACATCGAAAAATATACCAACCTAATCGGCCTACTCATCCTTTTATCATTGGCGGTAGTGATTACCATTCACGACATTATCAACATATACAGGTAATTTTGCTATAATGTTTTATGGTCGCACCTTTCAGTTCTAAATTCCGGTTAATTACCGTTTCCGGAAAAATCGCCGTCGGTACCACAACGCTTTCTAAAAACCTTGTCCATGTCCTGAATTGGAAACACATCAATTTCGGAGCCCTGCAGAGAGAATTCGACCGGAAAAACGGCATCAACGAAAATAAGCAAGGGGCCTCGTCCCGCACCGATGCCCATGAAAGACAGATGGAAGCGATGGGACAAAAAATGCTCGAACAAGACAAAAATATCGTCTACGAAGCTTGGTTGTCGGGTTTTTTAGCCAGACAACAACACGACGTCCTGCGTGTCCTCCTTTATTGTTCACACGACGATATCAGAGTTGACCGTGTTTCCAACCGGGAAAGTATTTCCATTATCGAGGCAAAAAATTGGCTAAGGCAAAGAGAGAATGAAAACATCCGTAAGTGGCAAAAACTTTACGGCAAATACGACTTCTGGGATCCGAAATATTTCAACCTGATAATCGATACTTATAAGACCGGACCGATGGAAACCTTGGGTAAAGTTCTTGACAAACTGGGATTCAGACATAAATAAAAGTTGCGCGCCGGGTGTCAAATCCGCAATGAAATACACGAAGATAACGATCTCAGGTAAAATCTGCACTGGAAAGACGACTTTATTGGAAAAATTGCAGCAAAAACTGCGCTGGCCGACATTCTTAACGGGAAAATTATTCCGGGAATACATAAAAAAGGACCATCTCACGCTTGAAAAAGCCGAGGAACAAAACGAAATTCTTACCAAAAAAGTTGACAACCAAGTCAAAGACATGCTCAAATCACCGGGCAATCTAATCGTTGACGGCTGGATGTCTGGACTATCGGCTCGGGGCTTAAATGACGTCCTTAAAGTGCTTTTGGTATGTGACGATGGAATCAGATATCAAAGGTATGCTGACCGGGAAAATATGCCTTTCGATGATGCGGCAAAGAAGGTTGAAGAAAGGCAGACCAATTGGTTCGACAAAATTAAATCCATCCATCAGATTGAAGCCAAGGAATTTACCGACGAAAAAAACTATGATTTAGTCATCGATACCTCAAATATGAATCCAGAAATGGTAATAGACAAAGTCATTTCTTATATAAAACAATATTCTGTTTGACACTTTACGAACGAAAATATATAATTTATTGACAAAGCGTTGAGTTTGGTTTCCCGCCAAACGATGCTGCATACGAAGAGTATGACGGGGGAGATACCGTAAAGGATCTCATGAAAGAGCATAAAGCAAGGTGGTACCACGAGAGACCTCGTCCTTGCCAGTCATATTTTGATTGGCCGGGGCGAGGTTTTTTATTTATAATAAAATTAATTATGCTGTATTCTAAACTTTTCGGGAAAACCAAAAAAAATTCCAAAGAGTACGATTCTACCAATGCCACGCTTCTAATCAAGGGCGGGTTTATCGACCAAGTAATGGCAGGAACCTATACTTACCTAACGCTGGGAACAAAGGTCTTGGCAAAAATCGAGCAAATCATCAGGGAAGAAATGGACAAAATCGGCAACGAAGTTTTCATGCCGTCGATCACGCCGGCTTCCCTATGGCAACAGACCGGCCGATTCGAAACGGTCGACGTGTTGATGAAAACGGTTCCCGCCAACAAGTTTGCCCTGGCAAAAAGCGATGCCGAATATGTCCTCAACCCAACTCATGAGGAAGTCGTCACTCCGTTGGCTAAAAAATTCATCACCAGCTATAAGGATTTTCCATTCGCCTTATACCAGATACAAACCAAGTTCCGTAACGAACCAAGGGTTAAGTCGGGTTTGCTGCGGGGGAGGGAATTCCGCATGAAAGACCTCTACAGTTTCCATACTAGTGAGGAAGACATGAAAAAATATTACGAAAAAGTAAAAGAAGCTTACGTAAAAACTTTCTCCAGACTCGGAATCGGCAAAGATACGGTCGTTGCCCTGGCCTCCGGAGGTTCTTTCACCGATGATTTTTCCCACGAATTCCAAACCTTGTGTGACACCGGAGAAGATACCTTGTTTTACGACAAAAGCAGTAGCGTCTACTACAACCGAGAGGTTGCTCCTAGTCTTGCGCCGGAAGTAAAATACCATGACGAAAAAATGTTGCCCAGACAAGACGTCGTTGGTGAAGGAATCATCGGAGTCGAAGAACTGGCCAATTTCCTGAAGATTCCCGTGGAAAAAACCACTAAAACTTTGATCTTTGAAACCGACGACGGCAGGGTGATTGCGGCCGCGGTCCGGGGCGGATACGACGTCAACGAAGACAAATTGAGAAAAGTCGCCAGATGCAAAGCGGTAAAGTTGGCAAGCGAAAAAACCGTCAAAACCGTCACCAAAGCCGAAGTCGGCTACGCCGGTATCCTTGATTTGCCAAAAGAAGTCGAAGTCTACCTTGACGAATCGGTCGCCAATCGGACTAATTTCGAAACCGGCGCCAACAAAACCCATTACCACAGCATTAACGTCAACTTCGGCCGCGACATTCCTTTGCCAAAACAATTTTTTGACATCAAGATTTCCAAAAGGGGAGATCTGAATCCGAAAACGAAAAAAGAATATCAGGTTTTTGCCGCCTCCGAAGTCGGCAATATTTTTCCCCTTTACACAAAATTTTCGGAAGCTTTCGACTATAAATACATCGACCGGGAAGGAAAAGAAAAACCAATCTATATGGGATGTTATGGAATCGGGTCTTCCAGGATCATGGGCATCATTGTCGAAAAATATCACGACGAAAGAGGAATAGTTTGGCCAAAGGCCGTGGCTCCTTTTCAAGTCCATTTAGTCGGACTGGATCTTAAAGACGAATCAATCAAAACCAAGGCTCATGAAGTTTACCAAGCTCTTTTGAAAAAAAACGTTGATGTCATTTTTGACGATAGGGTGGAAACTACCGCCGGAGAAAAGTTTTCCGACGCCGACCTGATTGGAATACCAACCAGATTGGTAGTGTCGAAAAGAACCGCCGACAAAATAGAATTCAAAAAGAGAACCGAAAAAAAGACCGAACTACTTAGCCTTGATGATATAATTGGTAGATTATGAAAACAATAGTCAGCCATCTTTCGCCGGATATCGATTCGATTACGGCGACCTGGTTAATCAAACGCTTCCTTCCTGGTTGGAAAGAAGCGGCAATAGAGTTCGTACCTGCCGGATCAACTTTTAATAACGAACCCGTGGATAGCCACCAAGAAATTATTCACGTCGATACCGGATTTGGTCGTTTTGATCATCATCAGACAAAAGAATATACCAGCGCGTCAAAACTTGTATTCTCCCATTTGAAAAAAGAGGACTATTTGGAAAAAAAATATTTTGAGGCGTTGGAAAGAATGATAAACCAAATTAACAGCTTTGATCATTTTGCCGAAGTCTACTTTCCTGAACCGGACAGCGACCACTACGAATTCATGATCCATAAAATTATCGAGGGGGGACTCAAAACGATCTTGAAAGATGATCTCAAAATTTGCGAAACAGTTTTTCCTCTTTTGGACAGCATCCTCAACATCTTTGTCAAAAAAACTCGAGCCGAACAAGAGCTGGTAAAAGGTTTCATCTTCAATTCCCGCTGGGGCAAAAGTATAGTCTTGGAAACAAAAAACGAAGAAACGACCAAATTAGCCTTGAAAAAGGGCTTTCACCTGGTTGCCAAAAAAGATCCGGAAAAAGGCAATATCAGAATCAAAACCTTGCCGGAAAAAAGTCTAGACTTGAAACCGCTTTACGAAAAAATCATCATGGAAGATAACAAAGCGACCTGGTTTTTGCACGTTTCCGGAAACATGCTCCTTAACTCATCTTCAAAAAATCCAAACTTCATCCCTTCAAAACTGTCTCTAAATCGACTAATTGAAATAATAAAAAGTGTATAATATCATTAAATCACAAATTACAAAATTCCAATAAAAATTCAATAACAAATAGATAAATGTTTTAATATTTAAACATTTGTAATTTGAAATTGATTTGTAGATTAGTCATTTGACATTTGTCATTATTTTGCAAATTTGAAGGGAGGCGTTATTTTAATTTATGGTAGTCATAACAAAGAAAAAAGGTGAAACAAAAGATGCTCTTTTCAGAAAATTTTCCCGGACGTTTATCGACGAGGATATCGTCACCACGCTGAAAAAAAAGCAATTTTACAAAAAACCGTCCCTCGTCCGCAAAGAAGAGGAAAAGGAAAGAAGAAAAAGTCGCTTCGCCAGAAAACCAAGATTTTACAAAAGATATGATTAATCTCGTTTCCTCTTCCCGTTATAAACTGAATCGAAAACGGGTAAAAAAACAGTCCGATGACATACTAACAGCAAAAGGAGTCGGTGGAGTTACCGTCAACCTGATTTTTGTGGGAAGAAACAAGATGAGGCAACTTTCTTTCAATTATAAAAAGGAGGACGTTGCCTTGCCCGTCTTGGCTTTTCAATATGGCGAAGAAAACGATGATGAAAATCTTCTCGGCGAAATCGTCATCTGTTACCCTCAGGCAGTTTTACTGGCGGCGGAAAGAAACCGAAAGGTCGAGGAAACCATCATCAATCTTATCAGACACGGCATAGATAACTTATTGAAATAACAGAGGCCATATGTTTTATTTAAAATACCGTCCGAAAACAATTTCGGAACTCGACAACTCAAGGGTTAGGGACCAGATAAAAAAAATTCTCGAATCCAAAGATTTACCTCATGCTTTCCTTTTTGTCGGTCAAAAAGGAACCGGAAAAACGTCAACGGCAAGAATTTTCGCCAAAGCAATCAACTGTTTGTCAAAAAAAGGGGTTGAACCGTGTAATCATTGCAAGAACTGCCTGGCGATCGCTTCCTCGACTTTCACCGACGTCGTCGAAATGGATGCCGCTTCAAATCGCGGCATAGAAGAAGTCAAGAAACTGATCCAGGAAACTTCATTTTTACCGATGGCCGGGAACTATCGAGTTTTTATCATCGACGAAGCCCACATGATCACGAGCGACGGATTCAATGCTCTTTTGAAAACCCTGGAAGAACCTCCGGAAACAGCCATCTTCATACTGGCTACCACCAACCAGGAAAAGCTTCCGAAAACAATCATCTCCCGGTGTCTAAAAATCAACTTCGGAAAAGGCAACAAGCAAGACATCATCGCCATGTTAAAAAGGATCGGCTTACAGGAAAAACTCGGCTACGAAACCGCCTTTTACTCGCTGATCGCCAACCACAGCGATTACTCTTTCCGTGATGCCGCCAAAATTCTGGAAGAGGTTTCGATGCAGAAAATAAAAACCGTCGCCGAACTGGAGGCTTTTTTAGGAATCAGGGGAAAAAACAACCTTCTCCAGATTATCGAAAAAAAAGATGCCAAACAAACCTTGCTTTGGGTCGAGGAATTTTCCGGAAACGGCGGCAACTTCAAAAATCTCATCGAAGACGTTCTCGACGAACTAAGGGTTCAGCTATTGATGAAAAAGGGCGTATCAAAAGATGACGAAAAAGCCATTAATTTGACCGCTGGCGAAATAGGGAGGTTGATCAAACTTTTGATGGAAGCTTACCAATTATTGCGCTCCAGTCCGATCGAATCACTTCCACTTGAGATTGCCTTAATAGAATTCTATAATGATACAAATTCAAAAGTTAGAAATTAAAATTCAAAAGATCAAGTCAAAATCAAAAAATAAATAATTTTGGCATTTGACTTTTGAGTTTTTCAGTTTATTTTTATGTTTAATCCTTTAAGCGGTCTGGGCGATTTACAAAAATTACAGCAACAAGCTCAACAAATGCAGCAATCGCTCCAAAAAGAACAGGTAGTCGTGGAAAGAAACGGAGTAAAAGTGACTTTAAGAGGCGATCAAGTCATCGAGTCGATTGAAGTCGACGGCATCATTGAGAATCGGATCGCGGATGCCGTCAACGAAGCCGTCAAAAAAACCCAGGAGCTGGCAGCCAGGAAGCTGATCGAAATATCAAGTCAACAAAAATAATTAATCCGGACAAAAATATAAAAATAAATGATTAAGCTATTTTCAGGATCGGCAAACCCGAGACTAAGCGACCTAGTTTCAAAATTGTTGAAAGTTCCGCTATCCAAATCAGAGATTATCCGCTTTGACAACTCAGAAGTCAGAGTCGCCATCAAAGAAAAAGTCAAAGACGCCACCTGCATAGTCATCCAACCGACTTCTAATCCGACCGATACCCACCTAATGGAATTGTTTTTTTTCGCGGATGCCTTAAAAAGAAACGGCGCCAAAGAAATCATCGCTTTTATCCCTTATTTCGGGTATGCCAGGCAAAACCGTGAGCACCTCAACGGAGAGGCCGTTTCCGTCAACGTCGTCATCAGATTCCTTGAAGCTATCGGTTTCGACGCCGTCTATACCATCAGCCTGCATGACGAAGGGACCGAGGGAATTTTTTCGATCACCTTCAAAAACCTCAACGCCTTCAATATCCTCGGCCGGGAAGTCGCCCATTATTTGAAAAACAACAAAAATACCGAGGAAGTTGCCATAGTTTCACCTGACCAAGGAGGAGTTGAGAGAGCACAGATTTTTGCCGAACATTTCTTCCACAGCAATAAAGTTGACATCGCCGTCATCGAAAAAAGGCGTAACCTGCAAAAAATCCACCAATCCAAAGCCTTGAATCTTTACGGAAAAGTCAGGAACAAGACTTGTATCATCGTTGACGACATCATCACTTCCGGAGGAACGCTCGTCCACGCCGCTGATTTTTGCCTAAAAAGGGGAGCAAAGCGCGTCCTTGCCTGTATAGTCCATCACGACTTTTCTCCAAATGCCAAGGAAATTCTTTCCAAAAGTCGCATTGAAAAAATCTTCATGAGCGATAGCATCGCCTTGAGGCCGGAACAGAAGTTCCGTCAACTGGAAGAAATCTCCATTGCTCCTTTGATCGCCGAAGAGATAAGGAACGTCCTCTAATGCCCGTATTGAAATTCATAAAATCCCATAGTATAATCATCTACTAATGAAGGCAGAAATTGTTTCTATTATACAAATAAAAGAAAGACTCAAGAGTCCGATGCAAAAGAACATTTTCGATTTTTTGCTTAAGTTTTCCCATACTCCTTTTTCAGACAATAACGGCATCGGTTTAAAGATTCTCAACGATCAATCCTACCGGGGCGAAACCGGCGAAATAAATAGGCACGGGAGAAATTTTTTCCGCTGCGAATTCAATCCGTTAGTCTACGATAAATCAAAAGATCAGGCAACCTTGGCCGTATATTTTTTTGATAATGGTAAAACCGACTTCAGGTTGACCAAACCGACCGAATCAGCAGAAATAATGGCTGAGGAAGATTCGCTCGCCGGCATCCCTTCGACCGGAAAAAGGGGAGAAGATTTGAAAAAACTCGAACAATACTTAAATATAAATAAGGAAGTATTACTCGCCGGTCCTAATCCACCAAGTACCAGATCCATGATACTGACGGAAAAAGACGGCCCGGAATCGTTGGTATTCAAGCTAAGAAGGGGAAGCCAAAACAACCGCAATCGTACTATTCACGGTAGCATCAAATATATAAACGGCCAAAAAGCTTACTAATCAGAATTTATTTCTGCCTTCGATCGCTTTTTTCAGAGTCATGTAGTCGGCGTACTCCAGATTGGCTCCGATAGGCAATCCATAGGCTAATCTTGTTATCTTAAACTTTTTAACTTTATAACTTTCTAACTTTTCTAACTGACTCTTAACATACATCGCGGTCGCTTCGCCTTCCATATCCGGGCTGGTCGCCAAAATGACCTCCTTAAGACCACCTCGATTAGATTCTTTTTTGACCCGGCTGACCAATTCTTCGATTTTAAGGTCGTCCGGGCCAACATGATTCAGAGGGTCGATCTTGCCGAGAAGAACGTGGTAAAGACCCTGGTAGATGTCGCCGTTTTCGAAAGACAACAGATCCAAGACCGTCTCAACGACGGTGATGACTGAATGATCCCTTTTGTCATCCAAGCAAATATCGCAACTTTCGCTTTCACAGAGGTTGAAACAGTTCTTGCAGAATTTTGTCTTTTCCTTAAGGTTGGTGATGCTGGCAGCGAAATCTTTCAAATCGCTGTCCGGTAAACGGAGAAAAAAGAACGCCAGCCGATTGGCGGTCTTCTCGCCGATACCGGGCAGGCGCTCCAAAAATAAGGAAATTTTTTTTAGGTTATTTGGCAACGTCGACATATTTTTTTAAAAACGGAAGCGCGAAAATTTCGACAACTATCGCTACAGTTGTACGGCGTCAACCACGATCAAAGGCCTCCGGCCTTTTTCCTTGTAAAAATACTCCTCCAGGTTATTAATGACGCCCCTCTTGATTATGTTCATCTCAAGAACCTTGCCGCTTTTCGGTTTCAACACATTCTCGACAATCTTCAGTGCCCCTTGATAGAGTTTTCCTTCCTCTTTTTCAAAGACGAAACCTCGAGAAACAAGGCGTGGCCTGGTCACCAATCGTCCCATGTTGTCAACGACCAAAAAAGCAAAGACTACTCCTTCCGAAGAAATGGTTTTCCTGTCTCTTAAAACGACGTTACCGACGTCACCGACTCCGTAAGCGTCGACATAAATATTCTTTGTATCGACGGGCTCTCCTTTGTGGGCCTGGTTGCCCTTGGTGAACCAGATCGTCTCTCCTTCGGACAAGGAGAATATCTTTTGTTTTTCATAACCCAGATCCTGAGCCAGATTCTCGTATTGTTTCTGGTGGCGGACCGTCCCTCCGATAGGAATAAGATATTTCGGATTGGTAAACCTCATCAAAAACTTCAAGTCTTCTTGATTGCCGTGACCTGAAGAATGGAGCTGGTCGGCGATGTCCGAATATACGACATCGGCGCCTTGGGAAACCAGATCCTCAATTAATCCATAAACCTCGTTCTCGTTGCCGGGAATCGGGTCAGAGGAAAAAATGATTTTATCGCCGGGTTTTATTTTAACGTTAGGGTTTTGTTTGTCCGCCAGTTTCGACAAAGCCGACCCGTACTGGCCTTGGGAACCAGCCGCGATAAGACAAATTTTATTGGGAGGCAGTTTGACCAGGTCATCTTCATTAGCCATCAGCGATTCGGGGATCGGCAGGTAACCGATCTCACCCGCAAGCTTGCTGTTTTGTTTCATCGACCGGCCGAGAAAAACTATTTTTCGGTTGAATTTGATTGCCGCTTCGACGCACTGGCGGATCCTAGAAATATTTGACGAAAACGTCGTCATGATCACTTTACCTTTAGTTTTTCTCATTTCGTCCTCGAAAGTTTGACCGACGACCGATTCGGAAAGGGTGAGACCCGGCCTTTCGCTTCCCAGACAGTCGGATAGCAAACAAAGGATCCCGTCGTGGCCCGCTTTGACAATTTTATAAAAGTCAGGTGGCGAACCATAGGGCGGAGTCAGATCCAATTTGAAATCAGGGCCGTGGTAGATGGTGCCGACCGGCGTATTGATGATGATATGAGTCGTATCGGGTATCGAATGCGTCATTTTGACGAATGTCGCCTTGAAATCCCCGAAATTATAGATTTTTTCAAAATCAACTCTAGCTACGGATAGACGTTGGTTATTATCCTTGAACTTGTTTTCAACAAATAATGCCGTCAGCTTGCTGGCGATGATCGGCGGCCGACCCAAACTATCGTAAAGATACGGCAAAGCACCGATATGGTCTTCGTGACCATGGGTAAGCAGGATTGCCCTGATCTTATCTTTTTTATCTTGAAGATAAGCGATATCGGGAATCAGGAAATCGACTCCGAACTCTTTTTCCTGGGGAAATCCGATTCCACAATCAACTATTAAAATATCCTTGAGCTTGTCGTTTTCGTAAAGTTCGTAAACATACATGTTTTTTGTCACGCCGACAATTCCGCCCAAAGGAACAAAACGAAGTTTATATTTTTCCATAAATTTTTAAATGGTAACAATTATAATAATTATAACTGAACGTAGTGAGGTTAAAAGACTAAAATATACTATTAATATTTTGACAAATACAATTTGCCAAAACGTCTTACGACACTATGAAACTATCGAAAGAAAAAGTGATGATAAAACTTAAAGAAGTCTTAGACCCTGAACTCAACATTTCTATCGTAGATCTGGGACTAGTATACAACGTTGTCGTCAAAAAAGCAAAAGTAAAAATAACCATGACTTTGACGACTATCGGTTGCCCCCTGATTTCCTTGATCGACTCCGAGATAAGAAACAGGCTAAAAGAATTAGGAATTCTTGAAAAGGACATTATTATCGACTTGACATTCGACCCGCCGTGGAGCGTCGACAAGATGTCCGACAAGGCCAAGGCGATGTTGGGAATCGGTTAGAAAAAATTAATTGATATATGGCAAAAGGCAAATTACTCGAAGACACGTTTGAACAACTGGTTGAACTTGGATCCTCGACGACTAAAAAAACGGTCAAGGCCGTCGCCCAGACTCTCAATCCTTTTGACGGCGAAAAAAATGACCGGCAAAACCAACTCAACTCCCAGGCCGAAAAACTGAAAAACAAAAAAAATAACCACACGCCGTTGGGACTTCGAAAAATTAAAAGAAAAATTCCAGGACAAAGAAAAAGCCAAAACAGAGGTTTTGAGGAACCGCCTTTTCCAAATGGTCAGACAAGGAGACGAGCGACTCCTCATGGAGCAGAGGCAAAAAGAGTTGACAAAAAAAAGAAAGGAAGAGTGGGAGAGGTTGGAACAGAAACGCCGCGAAGAAGAAAAAAAGAAAAAGGAAGCCCAACTGATTCCAACCGGAAAAATCCGTAAGAGCATTTTTTCTCCAAAAAAGGCCGCCCAGCAACAACACGCCGAAGTCAAACCCGCCTCAGGAAAACAATGATATAATTGTTAATACTATTTATCGTGGCGTCTATATATGATTCATATAGCCACGATACAATATAGGGAAAATCGTTGGGGAAAAACCGCTAGGTTTTGCCCCATGTCCTCGGAGTGTAGTTCAGATGGCTAGAACATACGGTTCGGGACCGTAAGGTCGGCAGTTCAAGTCTGCCCACTCCGACAAGTTTCTTGTTTTAAAACGATTAAATATTGATATAATGAAATTATGAAAAATATTTCCTACCAAAATTCTTGTTGCTGCACCTCCTATCTCACCGGGAGGTTTATCTGTTGAAACAGAAAATTTTTATCAACCGACCTCCCGCCAGGGAGGTTTTTTTTATCAATTAATAAAAATAAATATGAAATATCAAAATTTGTTAAATACCATCGGCGAGACTCCGGTCGTCGAATTAAAAAGATACTCGCCGAACAAAAACATAAAAGTTCTCGCTAAGTTAGAGGGAACTAATCCGGGAGGATCGGTCAAAGACAGGATTGCCTACTTTATGATTAAAGATGCTAAGAAGAGGCGTTTGATAAAAGACGATACCATCCTCATCGAACCGACAAGCGGCAATACGGGTATAGGACTGGCAATGATTTCCGCCATCAACCGTTATCGATTTACCGCGGTAATGCCGGAAAGCGTCAGCGTCGAGAGGAGGAAAATCCTTGCCAAATATGGCGCCGATATCATCCTCACCGATGGCAAAAAGGGCACCAACTATGCCATTGCTTATGCTCGAAACCTCCTTAAAGAAAACAAAAAATACCTGATGCTTGATCAGTTCGAGAACCATTCCAATGTCCTGGCCCATTATTTGACTACTGGCAAGGAAATTATCCGCCAAGTACCAACCGTCAGCCATTTCGTCGCCGGCATGGGTACGGGAGGAACGCTGATGGGGGTAGGAAAAAGACTTAAACGATTCAACGACCAAATCGCCATCATCGGAATCGAACCAAAGCCAGGGTCAAAAATCCAAGGGTTGAGGAATATGGATGCTTACGTCCCTCCGATATACGACGAAGCAAAGCTCGACTCAAAGATGGATGTTCCCGACGAAGCCGCCTTCGAGCTGACTGGTGATTTGTTCAAAAAGGAAGGGCTATCAGTTGGCTTTTCCTCAGGAGCTGCCTTATGGGGAGCTATGCAGATCGCGAAGCAAATAAAAGCCGGCGTCATCGTTACCGTCTTCCCCGATCGGGGAGACCGCTATTTAAGCCTGTTATAAGTTATAATTATTTTATGAAACTATATAATACTCTTACCAGAAAATTAGAAGAGTTCAAACCGTTGAATCCTCCAAATGTAACTCTATATACCTGCGGCCCTACCGTTTATGATTATTCTCATATAGGACACGCCCGCGCATACGTCATAAACGATTTGCTAAGAAGATCTTTTCCATTCCTTGGATTCACAATCAAACACGTAATGAACATTACCGACGTCGGTCACTTGACAGGAGACGATGATTCCGGAATAGACAAACTGGAGAAGGGTGCAAAAAAATACAATAAATCCGTCTGGGACGTTGTTAAATTCTATACTGATTATTTTTTCAAAACTACCGATGCGTTAAATATCTTAAGGCCAGATATAGTCTGTCCGGCGACCAAGCACATTAAAGAAATGATTGAAATGATCAAGAAACTTGAAAATAAAGGACTGACATATGAAACAGAAGAAGCCATATATTTTGACGTTTCGAAATTTCCTAAATACGGACAACTTTCAGGACAAATTGTCAAGGAAAAACTAAAAGGCGCAAGGGCTGATGTTTATGTCGACCCAAAGAAAAAAAATAATGCAGATTTTTCCTTATGGTTTAAAAGGGTTGGCAGATTTAAAGATCACACTATGCATTGGGATTCGCCTTGGGGAGACGGATTCCCGGGTTGGCACATAGAATGTTCTGCCATGAGTACAAAATATTTAGGAGAAACTATAGACATTCATACCGGGGGGGTTGATCATATATCGGTCCATCATGAAAATGAAATCGCCCAATCGGAGGGAGCCAGCGGAAAACAATTTGTCCGCCTTTGGTTCCATTATAATTTTTTGACTGTCAACGGTGAAAAAATGAGTAAATCGCTTGGTAATATACTTACAATCGATGATATTGTCAAAAAAAATTACGATCCATTAGCTTTACGGTATCTTTTTCTCCAAACTCATTATCGGCAACTCGCTAATTTCACATGGGAAGCTTTGACATCAGCCCAAGAAGCTTTGAAAAAACTTCAAAATATTGCTATCGACCTTAAGTCACAGATTTACGGGCCTGATGAATCTCGTAAAACTCATGGATATCGTCAGCGTTTTGTCAATGCCTTGGCAGATGACTTTCAAATCCCTCAAACATTAGCTGTTACCTGGGAAATGTTGAAATCTGATCTTTCGGCAAAAGAAAAACTAGACCTTCTTTTAGATTTTGACAAAGTTTTCGGACTTCGATTAATTGAAGTAAAGGAGGAAATAATTCCAAAACAAATTGTCGAGTTGGCTGAAAAACGCAAAATCGCTCGAGAAAAAAAAGATTTTAATGAATCAGACGTATTAAGAAATGAAATAAATTCCTCGGGTTATTCTATCGAAGATATTAAAAATAATAATTACAAACTAAAAATTTTAAAATAAACTGCTCACTCATCACTAATTAACTTTTAACTTTCTTATATATTCTTATTACCGGATGATCGAAAACGGTCCAGGTTTCTTCTGCCTGTTCGTCGTCAAGGCCGCTTGAAAATTCCGCTACTTTCTGGAATCCTAACTTTCCCGAAAATAGATCTTGATAATATTTGTTCAACAAGGGATATTGTTCTTTCGGGCTATTCGCGAATATTCGCCTCGAAGGAACAAAGATGTAATCGGCTTTGGCCAAGTCATCTTTTAATTCCTGCTGTAATTGCAGGCTGACGTCCAGGTCGTAAAAATTGAAAGAAATGACGTCCAAATTGTTGGCGTTTACCAAAGGAATGTCGACGACATTGGCGGTCTCGGAAAGAACCACTGAATTGGGAGGAATATTTTTGTTTATCCAATCGGTCGCCTGGAAACGGACATCCGGTTTTTGATAGATGGACAAATAAGAGATCCCTGGAATTATTAAAAAAAGCGCCAGAATAAATGACGCGGGATAAAACAAAAAAGGTTTCTTTTTAAGATAATCAAGTGATGAAACGACCAAAATCAAGGCAAAAATCGTTACGATGGGGAAAATCGGGGCCATGAACCTTGTCCACTTGGCAAACAAAAAACTGTTCGGCAGGAAATAGATCAAAAAAGCAACCCTGAGGATATTGATTCTCTTGTCCTTCCATCCTACCACCAATAAGCCCAGTATCCCAAAAAGCCCCAACAACCACCCCAAAGCGTATGGGAAAATTTTCGTTAGCTGGAATAATACCGGTACCGATCCGACGAACTGTCTCGTATAAAATACCAATACGCTCCCTAAAGCCACGCTGCTTTCATAGTTCATCGATCCGACAAAATCCTGCCAATTGATCAAATTGTGAGGAGAAAAAACAACGAAAACCAGTCCGGAGAGTAAACACAGGATAAAAACGTCGAAAAGTCTAACCAACAAAGAATACAAGAAAGGAAAGCGTGATCTTTTTTCAAAAGATAATCCGACCATCGGCACTAAAACGAAAATCAACGATGACACTTTGGTCGCCAAAGCGGCACCGATAAATAAAGCCGAAACGAGTACAAAAGTTAACTCATCAATTTTTTTCTCCAAAAAACGAACGGTCAAATATATGATGAGCAAATAAAAAAACATCAAGAGCGATTCGGTCGTCCCAAAGTGAGAAAATTGGATCGCGAAAGGAAGAAAAACGATGGTTAATGAAGAAGTGGCAAACAACCAGATTGATTTTTTGCCGACGGTCAGCGCATCGACGATCTTAATGATTATGACCGCCGACAATACGGAGGATAGAGCGGCAATAAACCGCAAACTCAAAACCGCGTCATTGAAACTTACGTTCATTGCCCCGAAATCGTGAAAACCTCTGATTACCCAAACAAAAATGTAGGCCAGATAAAGCGGCAACTGACCGTAAGCAAAAAAGTTCGGATTGAAACAGTTGGCCAAATCGAACGGCTTGACCAAAACTAGCCAACTGGCCGGTTGCCAATTTTCCATCAGAGATTTCGGTAAATTAAGGCTAAAAACCGGTAACTCACATTTGAGCTGTTGAATTGCCGCTGCCATATTTCTTTCATCAGGATGCATGGGATAAGGCAAACCCCAACCAAGGTTGAAAAATCTCGTGTAAACCAACAAGCCGATAACCAGTAACCAAACCAGGATTTTCCAGTAGTTTCTATTGATTTTTTGGGCCATACTTAGTATTATATTACAGATGAAATACGAACTAACCCTTCTTATTAACCAAGAAGCGGAATTGAAAAATGTCAAGGATTTGATTTCCAGTCTCTCAGGGAAAGTCGATAAGGAAGAGAAGTGGGGAGAAAAAACCCTGGCTTATTCGATTAAAAAAAATCATCGCGCCATGTTTTATAATCTCACGATCGATGTGGAAAAAAGCAAAACCAAGGAATTGAGACAGAAACTAAATTTCAACGACAAGTTGATCAGGTATTTGTTATTAGTTAAGAATTCTTGATATTAAACAAATGGCCAGCCGATCTTTGAACCGCGTCATATTAATAGGAAACTTGACCCGGGATCCGGAACTGAAATATACGCCGGCCGGTACGGCGGTTTGCACTTTTGGAGTCGCTACTAACCGGAGCTGGACGACGGCGGACGGATCGACCAAAGAAGAGGTCCAATACCACCGCATCGTCGCTTGGCAAAAACTGGCTGAGCTATGTGGTAAAATTCTCGCCAAAGGAAGAAAAGTTTATCTGGAAGGCAGGCTGACCTATAGATCATTCACCGGAAAAGACGGTCAGCAAAAATCGATTACCGAAATTGTCCTCGATGATTTTATCGTCTTCAGCGACGGTAAAAGACCAATGGACGGGGGAAATGCGATCAAACCGGAAAAATCGGAAGTTAGCGAAGAAACTTCAAAGAATAAAGAAGAAAAGAAACCCGAACCCATCGAAGAAACAAAAAACAAAGATGAGGAATCCGTCAATCCCGACGACATACCGTTTTAATTTTATAAATAAAATATGAAGTGTTTTTTTTGTCAATACAAATCAGAACCCAGTTTCAAAGACACCGACAACTTGGAAAAATTCTTGTCACCAAGGAAAAAGATTGTTGGCCGGGAAAAATCAGGTCTTTGCGCCAAACACCAAAGAGCCCTGACTAAGGAAATAAAATATGGCCGCTACCTAGGTCTGATCGCTTACGTTTCTTATCAGGGTTTGCGATAATTTTTTTTTCCTACTATACTTAACTTCATGACGATTAATTTTCCTCTCCCTGCCGAAACAAACTGTTTGATAAAAAATGGCGACAAAGTAGACTTTCAAACCCCGATTTTTGAAAAAAAGTTCAGCAAAGAAATCAGGTTAAACGTTGCCAGGGAACTCGCCATTAACCCGAAAAATATCTTCCGGCATCTAAAAAAATTGGTTGGAGAGAAGATAAACCAAGGGGATGTCGTCGCCGAAAAAAAAGGTTTTTTTTCTAATAAATCGGTCAAAGCTGCCTACGAAGGCATCATCAAGGAAATCGACCATAACCTAGGCGAGTTGATCATCGAAACAAGCGACAAAAACAAAAAACAGATCCTTTCCCCTTTTAAAGGAGAAGTGGAAAAAGTCGGAAAAAATGAACTCGTTATTGACATCGGCAAAGGCTACGAATTCACCCTGAAAAAAGTTTCCGGTAATTTCGGGGGTGAGGTTTATTACCTCAAGCAGACGTTGACCGTGACGACAAACGAGGTCGAAAATAAAATCGTTTTTGCCGAAAAACTTTCCGGATTCGAACAGGTCAAAATTGAAGCCTTGGGAGTTGGCGGTTTCGTTTGCCTTAAAGAAATTCCTCAACCAACCAGCCTGAATTTCGCCATAATAAAGAACCTTGATGATTTCGCCAAAATAGAAAAAAGCAAATTTATCTATTGCACAACCGTTGCCAACTTTGATAAGATTTATTTCTACCAATGAAAAATTTTAAGACGAAACTGACAAATTTCATTCTTATCCTGGCTTTCGCCGTGATATTATTTGGCAGCGGCTACAAGTTGGGCCAATACCAAATCTCAAATTCTTTTTCCAGTTCTGCATCTGACCAAAACTAGCCCAATGCCGACTTCAACCTCCTGGTTGACGTCTGGAACCAACTGCAAAGCAAATACGTCGACAAAATGAAATTAAACAGCCAGCAGATGGTTTATGGCGCCATAAAAGGCATGGTTGCCACCATCAACGATCCTTACACTTTCTTCCTCACCCCCGACGAAAACCGTCAAGCCAAAAATGACCTTGAGGGCAAATTTGAAGGGATCGGCGCCGAGCTGGGACTAAAAGATAACCGGATCGTTGTCATCGCCCCTCTAAAAAAATCACCAGCGGAAAAAGCCGGAATCAGGACAGGTGATTTCATCAATGCCGTCGACGGCAAAAAAACCACGAGTTGGACTTTGTCTGAAGCGGTGTCGAAAATCCGCGGACCAAAAGGGACTAAAATCCAACTGACTCTGGAAAGGAATGGCAAAGAATATACCGTCACCATAACCCGGGACCAAATCACCATCGCATCGGTCGACCTGTCTTTCGACAAAAATGTCGCCGTCCTAAAATTAAATCAGTTCGGGGACAATACCAACGCCGAATGGGATAAGGCAGTTACGGAAATAAAAACCAAATGGCAGGCAAAACAAATCAAAGGAATGATCCTTGACCTCAGGGACAACCCAGGAGGCTACCTGGAAAGTTCCGTTTACTTGGCATCTGACTTTCTCAAACCAGGAGATTTGATCGTCAAACAGGAATCGACCGTGACTCCATCGCACGACTACGTAGTCGATCGCGACGGCAGACTACTCGATATACCATTGGTCGTGTTAATCAATAAAGGGTCGGCGTCGGCGTCGGAAATCCTGGCCGGCAGCCTGCGCGACCACAAAAGAGCCCAACTGGTCGGAGAAAAAAGTTTTGGCAAGGGTTCCGTCCAGGAAGCGATTGACCTGAACCAGGGCGCAGGACTCCACGTCACCGTCGCCAAATGGATCTTGCCAAACGGAGACTGGATCAACGGCAAGGGGATCGAACCGAATGTCACTGTTTTGAACAAAACCGACCAAAACAACACCGTTACGCCTCAAACCGATGCGCAACTGGAAAAAGCCCTGGAGCTGTTGCCGAAATAATTCAGCGAAATTTCAGTTCATTGTTATAAAAAACTAATATAACTATGAAAAAATTCTTTTTTCTTTTACTTTCGTTGTTAGTAGTGTTATTGATTGGCCAACAGTTAAAACTGCTACCAAATTTCCAAAACTTAACG
>JAMCTE010000019.1 GCA_023381015.1 Patescibacteria group bacterium
TGGTTGGGTAGGAATGCCAGGGAGTCAAACATCGTTTCCTGTCTGGACCGATATATCTTCAGAATATTGGGAAGGTGCCTTTTCAAATCTCCTGTTTTCAGATACTCGGCCGCCAGATACTGACCATAACTTGAAGTATGGAGATCGACCGACTGCTTGGCGGCCATCATCAGATCGGCCAGTTTTTTCGGGGCGACATAAAAACCGATCCTCAGTCCTGGAGCCAGCACTTTTGAAAAAGAGCCAAGATAGATGGTGCTATCCGGAATCAAGGTTTGAATCGGATTAATCGGACGACCACGATAACGAAGGCTATTATAAGGGTCATCCTCGATCAACAAAGAATGATGCTTTTTGACGATTTTGGCGATTTTTTTCCGGCGTTCCCAACTAATGGTTCTCCCGGTTGGATTTTGGAATGTCGATACCAGATAGACAAACTTTATTTTTTTGCTGGATAAGATTTTTTCTAGTGATCGGGGAATAATCCCTTCATCATCGGTTTCAATCTCTTCAAATTTCGGACCATAAGGAGCAAAAGCGTCGACTGCCCCGATGTAGGTTGGCGATTCAACGGCAATCGAGTCACCGTTGTCGATAAATAATCTCCCCAAAGCGTCCAAGGCTCCCTGGCTTCCGGAAGTAACGCCAACATTGTCAAAACTGGTTTTAATGCGCCTTTCTTTCAACCAATCAACAATCTGCTCCCGGAGAAACAAGGCGCCGTTGGTCGGGCCGTACTGCAACGAGGCGCCAGGATATTTATCAAGGACTTTCTCATTCAGATCGCTGATTATCTTGATCGGAAAAGCCTCAGGTGCCGGCAAACCTCCCGACAGAGAAATGATTTCCGGCTTATCGGTTACCCTAAGGATTTCCACCAAGGCGCTGTATTCCATTGTTTTTACTCTTTTAGATTTTATTCGGTTGAAATCCATATTTTTTGAAAACCAAAAAAAAAGCCCCGCCGAGGCGGGGTTGTTTTGATTATTTTAAATCATCAGCAACATCCGCCCGTTGGAGGGTCGAGGATAATGCTGACAATAATATTCAATTTGTTCTTCTTCATAAGATGAAAATATATATTAACAAACGATTTTCAAAATTGCAAACGGAATAAAAAAATTATCGCCAAAGAGAAAACTTTCTCGTTAGCTCGTTGACTTGATCGATGGGACCAAAAAGACAAACGCCATAATATTCTAATTCTGTTTCGGAAGTTTCCCTGGTTTTTTGTTGTTGTTCAAAATAAGTACCTACTGTCATCGTCGAAGTGAAGTCAACGAAGTGAATCCCTTTTTCCATAAGAGAAATCCTCAGCGTTCTTAGCTTATTTGAATTGTCTGCCTCAAGGATGATAAAAGCATTATCTGATATGCTCTTGTGGTTTCCGCCGTCGCGATCAACATAGCTGTCGAATCTCATCGCAGGAATATCCGGGTAACTGGCCGCCAACCCAGCCGCCATGTGACCTAAAGCATTCATCAGATTTGGAACGGGAATTTTTTTGTTCAGAACAGCAACAAACTTATGAGTCAATGGTTTAAAAACTTGGTCCATGATGTTATATAAAACTAATAATAACGTTTCCTAGTTCGGATGTCGACAACGGATTTTTATCGATAATATCCTTCGTTCCCAAACCTCTCTTTAAGGTTTTCTTTACGGATTCATAGATAGTTCTGCTTTCTTCCTTCAATCCAAAACTATAATCAAGCATCATGGCCGCCGATAAGATCGCGCCTATCGGGTTGGCCGTATTTTTTCCTGCCGCTTTAGGATAAGACCCGTGGATCGGTTCGTACAAAATCACTTTTTCCCCGATCGAAGCCGAAGGCAGCATTCCGATCGACCCGGTTAGGACAGATGCCTCGTCCGTCAAAATGTCACCAAACATGTTTTCGGTCAAAATGACGTCAAATTGCTTCGGATTCTTAATTATTTGCATCGCGGCATTGTCAACATACATATAATCAATTTTCAATTTTTCATCTTTGATTTTTAATTCGTTTACAGTTTCCCGCCAAAGCCGGGAGGTTTCCAAAACATTGGCCTTATCGATGACGGTGATTTTTTTATTTCTCCTCGTTGCCAGTTTAAAAGCAAATTCGGCAACACGGATAATTTCCTTCCTTGAGTAAGCCGAAGTGTCAAAAGCCTGATCGCCTTTTTTGTTTCTTCCCCTCTTTCCGAAATATATTCCGCCGATCAGTTCCCGAACAACGACAAAATCAACGCCTTCGACAATCTCTTTTTTCAAAGGCGATTTATCTGTCAACGATTCAAAAACATTAATTGGTCTGACATTAGCATAAAGGCCAAGGTTTTTTCTCATCTTGAGCAGACCTTGTTCGGGTCTTACCTTCAGTGTCGGGTCGCTGTCATATTTTAGGTCTCCTATGGCCCCGAAAAGAATCGCATCGGAAGATCGGCAAAGCTTTTCCGTTTCCTTTGGATACGGATTACCTGTTTTATCTATGGCAGCGGCTCCTATCAGACCGTGCACAAACTCAAATTTATGATTAAATTTTTCTCCGACTGTCCTTATTGCCTTAATCGCTTCGTTGACTACTTCCGGACCGACTCCGTCACCGGGTAAAACAGCAATGGTTTTTTTCATAAGTGTCTCCTCGGGTCGACTATTTTCCCGGCAACGGCCGCCGCAGTCACTGTTACCGGTGAAGCCAAGAATATCTTGGCGTCCCGCGATCCCATCCGACCAATATAATTTCTGTTTGATGATGATATCATTTGGGCGCCTCGACCAACTACCCCCATGTGCTTTCCGAAACAAGGACCGCAGTTTGATGATTCGACATTGGCGCCAGCTTCGACAAAAATCTTCAGAATTCCCTCTCTCATCAAACGGTTATAGACTTTCCTCGATGCCGGAATGACGACGAAATTTACGTGAGAGTTGACCTTTTTCCCCTTGATGATTTTTGCCGCCTCGACAAAATCTTCGTATCTGCCGTTCGTACAAGCGCCCAAAAAAGCATTGGTAATGCGCAATGAGCTAACCGGAACAAAGTCCATCATCCGGCTTTTTTGACTTTTTTCCATATATGACTTTATTTTGGAAATGTAAGTGACGTTGCCTGGCTTGTGGGGAAAAGCAACGCAAGGCTCCAGATCCGATAAGTTTACTTCGAATACTTTTTCATAGGCGCAGCCCTTGTCGGCAAAATAAAACCGGTATGGGAATTTGCTGCGTTTCTTGAGATATTGTTTCAATTTGTCGTCGGGCTCGAAAATAGCCGTCCTCGCCCCCATCTCTACCCCCATATTGGCAATCGTTATCCTCTCCTCGAGAGAAACATTCTTTAAACCATCTCCTCCAAATTCGACGATCATTTTCGATGCTCCGGCAACGCCAAGTTTGCCAATCAGGTACAGGATCAGGTCTTTGCCATAAACCCCTTTTTTAAATCTGCCTTTTAGATTGAACCTGATGGTTTTAGGAACTTCAAAGTCATATAGATAACCGGTCGCCATCGCATATGTCGCGTCGGTCGTCCCCACTCCAAATGCCAAAGTGTTTAAAGCGCCATTGGTATCGGTATGGGAATCTGTCCCCAAAATAACCTCTCCAGGCGTAATATAACCATCCTCGATCAAAACCACGTGCTCTATCCCATCGCCTTCCTTATAGCATTTAACCTGTTGTTTCTTTGCAAATTCTTCCATCAGGTCTATCCCCTCGGAAACGGCGACCGAAGAGGAGGGAACAGTATGATCGGGGATAAAGAAAACCCTTTTTTTATTAAACACTCTTACTGGTTTTTTGTTTTTTTCAAAAACGTCGGAAAATTTTTCCCGGAAATCTTTTATGGCCGGTGGACCAATTACCTCGTTAAAAAATAAAACATCCACGGGCAGATCTATTTTTTCTCCTGAAAAAACCTGGCGCTCCAAATGATCAGAGACGATTTTTTCGACAATCGTCATTGGTTTTAGGCTATCCCAATGACCTACATATTGTCTTGGAGATTCTTTTTTAGCCAGTAAGGCGGTCAGGTGCGTACGTATTTTTCCCAATTTTCCGCCCATGGAAAAACTTTTCAAATCCTCAGGTGGGTTTTTTATATTAAAGATTTTACCGTTATAGCTTATCGTTCCTTTTTCTAAATCTATCTTCATCTGTTTGTTGATTTGGAAGTCATCAACGTCCTCAACGATCAACGCGGGCAAACCATTGTTGATGCAATTGCGATAAAATATGTCAGGATAAGAAACGGAAACAATTGCAGAAACGTTGTTTTCTTGAAGGGCATAAACCGCCTGTTCGCGCGATGATCCGCAACCGAAATTTTCTCCGGCGACAATAAAATTGCTTTCTTCCTTAGTCGATCTGCCGATGAAATCATTGTCATAATTGGAAAAAGCGTATTTGCCGAAAAATGACCTCTCCGTCGATTCTTGCAGAGTCCAAGCCGGGACGATGTCGTCGGTATTGATGTCTTTCGGGAATATCGAAGTAATCACTCCTTTAATTACCATAAAACAACTGTTTCATTAGAACTGATAAATCACGATCATCAATCATTTTCTTCTCATCGGCCAACATCAAGAATTTTTGATAAATAAGGCGGATTTTTTCCTTGTTAATTTTGTAGCCAATTTTTTGTAACCGGTACCTCAAGGCGGCGCGGCCGGACCTGGCCGTCAGAATTATTCTTGATTGATCTATCCCAACTTCTTTCGGATTGATGATTTCATAGTTTTCCCTGTTTTTGATAATCCCGTCTTGGTGGATTCCGGAAGAATGGGCGAAAGCGTTCTCTCCTACAATCGCTTTATTTTTCTGCACGGGCATTCTCATCATTTTTGAAACCAAGCGACTGATTTCATAAATTTTTTTAGTTTTTATTTTTGTCTCTAAGCTTAATTGTTTGTGAGTTTTCAGAATCATGACCACTTCCTCAAGCGACGTGTTACCGGCTCTCTCTCCGATTCCGTTTATGGTCGCTTCAACCTGACGAGCGCCGCCAATTATCCCGGCTACGCTGTTGGCGGTCGCCATACCCAGATCATTATGGCAATGAACTGAAACAACCGCCCTGTGAATATTTTTTACGTTGTCGAAAAGGAATTTTATTTTGTTGCCAAAATCACGAGGCAAACAGTAACCCGTTGTAT
>JAMCTE010000020.1 GCA_023381015.1 Patescibacteria group bacterium
GCCGTATAGGCAAATCGGTCAACCACTATAAAGAAATCGAACCAGGCAAATGGGTAAAGACAAAAAGATTTTTAGGAAAAGAAGAAGCGGAAGAAGCAATTAAAAAATCAATTAAGTAAAAGGTGAAGATGTCTTTTTGAGACAATCGCCTGGGGCCCCTTTGAGGTGAGGCGGTCGAAAAAAGTGCAGCAAAGCTTTTAAAAATATGGCAAACAACATCCAACAAACCGAAATAACTTCCGAAATGAAGAGGGCATATCTAGACTACGCGATGAGCGTTATCGTTTCTCGTGCTCTCCCTGATGTCAAAGATGGCCTAAAACCGGTCCACCGAAGGATCCTGTTTGCCATGTATAAGATGGGCCTGACGTCAAGCGCCAGATTCTCCAAATCGGCCAGCGTTGTCGGTGAAGTATTGGGAAAGTATCATCCGCACGGCGATGCACCGGTCTACGAAGCCATGGCTCGGCTGGCCCAGGACTTTTCCATGCGCTATCCGTTGATCAAAGGTCAGGGAAATTTCGGGTCGGTTGATGGCGATCCTCCGGCGGCCATGCGTTATACCGAAGCCAAACTGGCGAAAATCAGCGACGAAATGCTTTTCGATATCGAAAAGGAAACCGTTCCTTTCATGGATAATTTTGATGGCAAATTGAAAGAACCGACTTACCTACCGGCCAAACTGCCTAATCTGCTTCTTATGGGCGCCGAGGGTATCGCTGTCGGAATGGCGACCAAAATCCCGCCCCACAATTTGAATGAGTTGGTCGACGCCATAATTTTCATGATCGGAAAAGCAAAGTTAAATAAAGAGATTCAAAAGTTATCGGATTCAAAAGTTAATGCGTCAGAAAACTCGAAACCCGTTAACTCGTTAACAAGACAACAACAGGGTAACCTGATGTTTAATGTCGAAGTCGATGAGCTTTTGGGATTTATCAAAGGCCCTGACTTTCCGACAGCAGGTATCATTTACGGAGCCAACGACATCAAACAGATGTATAGTACCGGTCGGGGATCGATTTTGGTTCGCGCCAAGATTTCCGACGAAGATTTGGGCCACGGTAAAACGGCCATCGTCGTTTCCGAACTGCCTTATCAAGTCAACAAATCAGTCTTGGTCGAAAAAATTGCCCATTTGGCTAACGATAAAAAAATTGTGGGCATATCCGATTTGAGAGATGAATCTGACCGGGAAGGAATAAGAATCGTCATTGAGTTGAAAAGGGACGCTTCTTACAAAAAAGTCCTCAATAACCTTTTTAAATACACCGAACTGCAAACTTCGTTTCCAGTCAACATCGTCGCTCTGGTCGACGGCGTGCCGCAAACTTTGTCGCTAAAAACCATCCTGGAAATCTATATCAAACATCGGGTTGACGTCGTCACCAAAAGGAGCGAATTCGAACTAAAACAAGCGAAAGCCCGCGCCCACATCCTCGAAGGCTACCTGATCGCTTTGAAACACATAGACGAGGTCGTCGACATCATCAAAAAAGCCAAAGACGAACTTGATGCCAAGACCAAACTGATGAAAAAATTCGGTTTGTCGGACATTCAAGCCCAGGCTATCCTCGACATGCAGTTGAAGCGGCTGACCGGGCTTGAAAGAAACAAGATCGAAGACGAACTGGCTCTTCTCAAAGAAACCATCGCCTATCTTGAATCCCTTTTGAAAGACATCTTTAAAATCCTCAAAGTAGTCAAAGAAGAACTCCTTTATCTGAAAACCAAATACGGGGACGAACGATTGACTCAAGTGATCAAATCCAAGCCAGGCGAGATCACCGACGAACAGTTGATCGAAAATAAAGAAGTCATCGTCGTCTTGACCAAGGAAGGTTACATCAAACAGGTTCCCAAAGAATCGTTTCGGGTCCAACAACGGGGAGGAAAGGGCGTCACTGGTATGGAAACCAAGGATACCGACAACGTCTACTTTATAACAACAGCGATGACCCACGACTATATGCTTTTCTTTACCAACCAGGGAAGGGTCTTCCAGAACCGAGTCTGGGATGTCCCTCAAGGATCACGAACCTCAAAAGGTAAAGCCGTCATCAATCTTATTGCCCTAAAGCCCGAAGAAAAGATTACGTCGATCCTTACTTATGACAATACCGTGGTCGAAAAAGGCGACCGGATGTTTGTTGTCATGTCGACCAAGCTGGGAACGGTCAAAAAAACTCCCTTCAAAGACTATGCCAATATCAGGACCAACGGCATCATCGCCATCCGTCTTGAGACGGGTGACGAACTGCTTTGGGTCAAACTGACCGACGGCAAGAAAAACGTCATCCTGGTTTCCAAACAAGGCAAGTCGATCGTTTTCAAGGAAAAAGAAATCAGGCCGACAGGAAGAGCCTCTATCGGTGTCAAAGGCATGGAACTCGAACTGGGTAATCAGGTAATCGCCGCTGACGTTTTCGGAGACGAAGAATTCAAAAAAAACATCCTGGTAATCGGCGGCAAAGGCGTCGGCAAAAAAACCAAACTTTCCAACTTCAAGGGCCAACACCGGGGCGGCAAAGGCGTCAAGATCGCCTCAATCGACGACAAGATAGGCAGCCTGGCTTTAGCCTCGATTCTCCAAGCCGAAGACGAAACTTTGATCATGACATCGGCTCTCGGCCAGGTCGTCAAGATCCCGCTTTCCGCCATCCCCTCGCGCTCCAGGACGGCCAAGGGAGTCATTTTGATGAGATTCTCGGACAAAACAGATCGGATTGTCAGCGCAACCCCGGTATGATAAAATAAACTATGGAAATTGACGGCAAAAAGATTGCCTTTTTCATCGCGAAACAGTTAAAAAAAGAGGTCGCACAGTTAAAAAAAAAGAGAAAGAAAGTCTCCTTGTCGGTTTTTTTGATAGGCAGCTCTCCTGATCAACTATCGTTTGTCAAAATAAAATCCAAAGTGGCCAGGAAAATTGGCATCATCTACAAATTTATCCACATGAAAACCACGCCTAACTTCATTAAATTCATTAACAGCATAAAAGCAGAAACCGGAAACGAATCAGTCACCGGTATTATTATCCAACAACCGCTACCGGCGCAACTTTCGACAGACAGTATCTATGACTACGTCACCGTCGAAAAGGAAATCGAAGGCCACCGCAGAAAAGCCATTTTTCATCCTCCTCTAGGTCTGGCGGTTCTATCGACCATCAAATACATCTACTCCGGCAAAAAAATCGACAACCGGCTGATCGTCGATCTCGTCAAGGATCGCATTTTTTTCAAAAAAATTATGAAAAACAAAAAAGTTGTCCTGGTCGGACGGGGGATTACGGGAGGCAAACCGATCGGCCAAGTCCTTCAGGAAGCCAAAATAAATTTTATCAACGTCAATTCGCAGACCATCAATCCGGAAGAATACTTTAAATCGGCCGACATCATCATCACGGCCGTCGGCAAAAAAGTTTTGGAGCCATCGATGCTGAAGCCCGGAGTCGTCCTGATCAACGCCGGATTACGCAAAGAAAATGGCCACCTCAAAGGCGACTACGACGAAAAGGAAATCAAAAAAATCGCTTCTTATTATACACCGACTCCCGGAGGCGTCGGACCGATCGACGTCGTTTATTTGTACAAAAACCTTGTCGATGCTGCCAAACTACAGAAATAAATAACAAATCCTAAGATCCAAATTACAAATAAATTTTAAGATTTAAAATTTCTAAATTTAAAAAATTATTTGGAACTTGTTATTTAGGATTAAGTATTTATGAATCTCATAATCATTACTGGCCAAACCGCTACCGGCAAAACCAAACTCGCTTTGGAATATGCCAAAAAATACGACGGCGAACTGGTCAATTTTGACTCCCGCCAAGTCTATCAATATCTTGATATCATCACCGGAAAAGATCTCCCGGCCAAGACGGGTAACGGGAGTGGATTAGTCTGGCTTTACGACGTCGTAAAACCCGACCAATATTATTCTTCTTTTGAATATGTCAAAGACGTACAAATTGTGATTAAAGATATCATAAATCGGGGAAAAACACCCATTTTGGTCGGCGGCAGTTATTTTTATTTAAAGCACCTGCTTTACGGATTCGACTACAAAGTCCCTCCCGATTTTAAACTAAGAAAAGAATTAAATAAGAAGTCTGTCGAGCAACTGCAAGATATCCTCAATAAAATCGACGACAAATCGTTGAACCAAATGAACAATAGTGATAGAAATAATCCAAGAAGGTTAATAAGACGAATTGAAATAGAAAAATGCAATTCGTCAACAAAAATACCTTCTTTGTCATCCCTGCGGAAGCAGGGATCCAGACTTAAAATGAACATGATTGACCGGATTCCGGCCTACGCCGGAATGACGAAAGGAGAAAAAAATTTCAGCCAGATTTTTATTGGCTTACGCTATATGGACAAAGAAAAGCTTCGTCTGGCCATCAAACTTAGAGTAGAGAAACGCCTCAAACAAGGCGCTATCAAAGAAGTCAAACGCCTGTTGACAATGGGCTATAAAAAAACCGACCCGGGTTTAAAAACAATCGGTTACAAACAAATTGTCGAATATCTGGAAGGTGTCACGAACGAAAGCCAAGCTGTCGAAAATTGGATCACGGCTGAAGTCCAGTATGCCAAAAGACAGTATACTTTTATGAAGAAAGATAATAATATTCTTTGGAAAGAAATATAAATAAACCAATAACCAAATTCCAAGAAACAAACAATTTCCAATCTTCAATTACCAATCTATAAATCTTTAGAAATTAAATATTGGTCATTGTAATTTGTTTGGAATACTTGCGTTATTGGAGATTGGTTATTTTTTGAATAACTTCATGAACGCTTCCTTAGGTATTTCCACTTTACCGACCATTTTCATCTTTCTTTTTCCTTCTTTTTGCTTTTCCAGAAGTTTTTTCTTCCGTCCGACGTCGCCGGTCCCTAGAACTTTTCCCGATTTGATCAAAACATCCTTACGGAAAGGGGCGATTCTTGTTGAAGCGATGATCTTTCCTTTATATTGACCCTGGATGCGGACTTCATACTGTTGCCTGGGTATGAGTTCCTTGAGCTTGTTAGTAAGATAGTTGGCCCTCTCGTAGCTTCTTTCTTCGACAACGATTTCGGAAAACTCTTCCACCGGCTGGTTGTTGATTAAAATTTTCAATTCATCGGCCTTGACGGGACGGTAATCCAAAAACGCCCAATCCAAAGACGCATATCCTGAAGAAACGCTTTTCAGATTGTCGAAAAAATCGGTGATCATCTCCGCCATGGGCATCTCATAAACCATGATCGTCTGGTTTTTATTGTCCATCGTCAAAAAAAGACTCCGGTAACGCTGCATCAGCTGGGTGATTTCGCCGACATACCCGTCAGGAGTCAAGATCGTTACTTTTATCCAAGGTTCTTCTTTCATGCCCCTGATTTGACTATCCCTGTATTCGATCTTCGGCGGCGTCAATACCAGACTCAAACCAAACTCCCTTTCCAATCTTTCCCTGACAACGTCGGCATGAAGTAAGCCCAGAAAACCAACCCTAAAACCGGTCCCCAAAGCTTGGCTGTAAACTGCGGAATATTCCAAAGAAGAGTCATTTAGAGTCAGTTTTTCTAAGGCTTTTTTCAAGTTCAAATAATCCGCAGTATCGGTCGGGAAAATCGAAGCAAAAACCATCGGGTGAATCTTTTTGTATCCTGGCAGGGACAGTTCTGTCCCTGCTTTTTGATTGACAATCGTATCACCAACGGCTACATCGCGAATGTCTTTCAAATTGGTGACAACGTAGCCAATTTCACCACCCGTAAGCTTATTGCTTGGTACTAAATCCGGCGAGAAATATCCGACTTCGTTTACGATAAACTCTGTTCCCAAATTTGCCAATTTAACTCGCAGACCTTTTTTCATTTCACCGCTAAAGACGCGGACAAAAGCGATTACACCTAGATGAGTGTCATAATAAGAATCGAATATAAGTGATTTCAAAACATTGGAAGGTGAGGGAGTCAAATTTTTTTCGACTTGGGAATCCGGCTTGACCGGGGGACCCACTGGAGAAAAAAATTTCGACACCGAACCTTCAACTGGTGAAGGAACCTTTTCTATAAGAGTTATTAACAATTCTTCCACCCCTAACCCTGTCTTCGCTGATACTTCAAATATTTCATTTTCTACAACTCCCAAAAAGTCAATTAGCTGAGACTTGGTTTTTTCTACTTCCGCACTTGGCAGATCAATTTTATTGATGACCGGAATGATCACTAAGTTTTTTTCAATGGCCTTATAAGCGTTGGCGATCGTCTGCGCCTGGATCCCTTGAGTGGCATCGACTAATAAAATGACACCTTCGACGCAGGAAAGAGTCCGATCCACCTCGTAGGAGAAATCCACGTGGCCCGGGGTATCAATGAGATTAAGAATGTACTCTTCGTCATTCCGGCCCCGTAACGGAGTACGGGGTAAACTCCGACCGGAATCCAGTCTAAAATTCACATCTGGTGTCTGGACCCCGACCTTCGTCGGGGTGACGGCTAGCGCGTATTTCATCCTTACCGGTGCTAACTTGATCGTAATTCCTCTCTCCCTCGATATCGGGTTCCTATCCAACATCTGCTCGTCGTGTCGGCCGGTAACGGTTCCCGTCAACTCCAGCAACCGGTCGGCCAAAGTCGACTTGCCGTGATCGACGTGAGCGATGATGGCGAAGTTCCTGATTTTGTCTATCATCCTAGTATTTTAAAATAAAACTGCGTGATCTTTTTCGCGATTTTTTCCCAACCGTATTTTTTTACCTCTTCCAACTCCCATTGCCTGATTTCTTGTCTCATGGTTTTGCTGATGATGATTTCGTCCAAAGCCCGGTATAGGCTATGCGAGTTTTTTTCCTCGACGATCAATTTCCTATAGGGATAGTTTTTCAGGACTTCGTCGAAAGCATCGTTTTTGAACCCGACGATCGGGACGCCGCAAGCCATCGCCTCAAGAAGGGTGATTCCGAACCCTTCGTTGATGTAGGGCGCGCAAAATATATCGGCTTTTTGGAAAAAGTCCGGTTTGACAGAATCATCTACATAACCGTAGAATTTTATATACTTTCCAAGCCTGTGTCTTCTTACGTAACTCATCCATTTTTTCTTTTCCCAACCTTCGCCGACCACCGACAAAGAAATGTTTTTATGTTTATTGACGAGTTTTTCTACGGCTTTGATCAAAAACCGCAAACCCTTTTTCGGTACTATTCTCGCCAGAAAAAGCAGATTGACCTGTCCGTTTCCGCTTTTTACCCGATAGCGGAATTTTTTCAGGTCGATGCCGTTGGCAATGACTTTTTTTGTCCCTTTGATGGCAAAACCTTCCTGCCAACACTCACGCGTCCTTGAGGAGACGAAAATCGAGCCCTTGACTTCCTTGATCGATTCGTCCTTCAAAAGGGGAATAAAACTATTCAGGATATTGATGCCGGAAACCCTGTCCCAAGTGGCGTGATAGGTCGTCACTTTAGGAGCATCGACTATCTTCATCACCTCCCAGTTGATAAATGGGATGTACGGCTCATGGATGTGGATCAAGTCATATTTTTTCGTAGATAACTCTTCCAGTATTGATTGTTTCTTCTCGTCGATTAAGGTAATGTTGCCCTGATTACCGCTAAGTAAAGGAATAGTGATCGAATTGCCAATGGACTGATAGTTTCTGAAGGGCAGCAGGGTTTTTCCAGGTCCAAAGATATCAACTTGATGGCCAAGTTTCCTCAACTCTCTGGACAGGAAATAAACATGTTCCTGGACGCCGCCTGCCGTCGCCGGATCGCTCGCGAAAAACATGGCAATCCGCAAATGTTTTGGCATATGATAAAATTGAACTAATTGACCTAATTTGCAATTAGTCTAAATAATTCCCAATCATTCCATTGATGCTTAGGCATTATTTAGATTAATTAGGTTAATTAGAAATTAAAAATTTATAATGCTTTACTGGTTAATTATTCTGGTCAGAGTCCTATTTGCTCCTTTAATTCTTATTTGGCCTACCACAGCAATAATTGTATCATTTTCCCTTGACTTATTTGACGGTGATTTGGCGCCCTTGGCCGTCAGCAAAAAACAATACCAGGAGATCGACAAAGCCGCTGATTTTTGGGTCTATATTTTCGAAATGATACTGGGTTGGCAGATGTTTCCCGCTTTCCGAATCTTCCTTTTGTTTTTATTCGCCTGGCGGCTCATCGGAACAGTGATATTTTATGCCACCGGCGAGAGGCATCTTTTCTTGGTCTTCGGCAACTATTTCGAAAACGCTTTTTTCGTCATTTTCTTCAGGAACTATCTTCCTAAAATAAACATCAATATCCTTTTTGCTCTCGCTTTTGCCGTCAAGGCTTTTCAGGAATGGTTCCTCCACGTCGCCAAGCTTTCTTTCCGGGAAGACATTTTGGGTAAAAAGAGAAATTGGAAAAAAAAGTAAGAATATAAGCTACGGGTGTTAAGAGTGGAGGGATCCCGACGGCGCGGAGACTCGGAGGAGTTCTAGCCGGTCGAGCACCGGCGGGAGGAAACTCGAAACAGGACCCGTAAAAGTAATATGATAAAATTAATACATGGACAAAGCCAAAAAGCTACTCAAAAATATCAGGTTGTTTTTTTCCTACCGGGAGCTTCTTTTTAACCTGTCCAACCGGGAGATCTCCCAGCGCTATAAACAGTCGGTTTTGGGTTATGCCTGGGTCATCCTCAATCCGCTCTTTCAGCTTCTCGTTCTCACCTTTGTCTTTTCCACCATCTTCAAAGTCGCCTCATTCAACGTCCCTTATATAATCTTTTTGATCGTTGGGTTACTGCCATGGAACTTTTTCGCCGCCAGCCTGTCGTCGGCTGCCAACGCCTTGGTCAACAACAGTTCGCTAGTGACGAAAATATATTTTCCTAGGGAAATCCTCGTCTATTCGACGATCATCGCTAAAATCGTCGACTTTTTATACTCCTGCATCGTCCTTGTCTTTTTTTTCATGTTTTACAAGGTAGGGATCACTTACCATATCGTCTGGGTGATCCCGATCTTTATCATCCAGCTCATTTTCACCGCCGGGCTGTCTCTTCTTTTGGCTTCCTTCAACCTTTTCTACCGTGACATCCAGTATCTTTTGAGCTTAATCGTTTCCTTGTGGTTTTATTTGACTCCCGTCATCTACCCGGTCGAGCAGTTCCCGGAAAAATACCGCTGGATATTCGCCATAAACCCGATGTCGGTCATCACCAACGCCTATAGGCAGGTCGTCCTGAGCGGCGGAGAACCGAATCTAAAAAGCCTGGGAGTCGCTTTATTAACGTCGCTTATTTTATTTATCGTTTCCTTTTTGATATTCAAAAAAAACGAAGGTGAGTTTGCGGATTATGTTTAAAAAAATTCTAAATACTAAATTACAAGTTCCAAATAATTTAAATTTTTAAATTTAAATATTTAATATTTATTTGTGATTTGATATTTATAATTTAAAACTTTATTAAAGTGATTAAAGCGGAAAATTTATCCAAACAGTACAGCATCACCAAGCAAAGGACTTTCAAGGAGTTCTTGCCCGCCTTACTCGGCGGCCATGACACCGTCAGCAATTTCCTGGCCTTGTCCCATTTGAATTTCGAAATCCAAAAAGGCGAATCCTTGGGCATCCTCGGCAAAAACGGCTCGGGTAAATCGACCCTATTGAAAATCATCGCCGGCGTCACCAAACCGTCGGACGGCCGGATCACCGTCGTCGGTAAGGTCGCCCCATTAATCGAGCTCGGCGCCGGTTTCCACCCGGAGCTGACCGGCAAGGAAAACGTCTACCTGAACGGCTCGATCCTCGGCATCAAAAAAAAACATATGGACAAGCTATACAACAATATCGTCAGATTCGCCGAACTCGAGGAATTCATGGACGAACCGGTCAAACACTATTCCTCTGGAATGTACATGAGATTGGCCTTTTCCGTCGCCGTCGCCGAAAAGCCGGATATCCTGTTGGTCGACGAAATCCTCGCCGTCGGCGATATCAAGTTCCAACAAAAATGCCTTGACCGGATCAAGGAATTCCAAATGATGGGATCGACCCTGATCCTGGTCACCCATAATCCTGACCAGATCGGCACTTACTGCCAGAAAGCCCTCGTCCTGGATAACGGAAAGCAGATTTATTATGGAGAAGTAAACGAAGGGGTAGAGAAGTATAAAAACATCCTATCTTAATAAGCTAATCTTCATACTTTGTAGCGTATAGTCCATTGACTATCTTTCTTAAATCCTAAATACTAAGTCACAAATCACAAATAAGTCATAAATCTTAAATAATAAATGACAAACTACGATTTGGAAGAAAGAACAAAAAACTTTTCTTTACGAGTAATAGACATTTGCCGTAGATTACCAATAAATATTATTAATAGAAAATTAATTGATCAGTTAGTTAGGTCTGCTTCATCTATTGGAGCTAATTACAGAGAAGCAAATGAATCTGATACTAAAAAAGATTTCAAAAATAAAATCAGGATTTCTAAAAAAGAAGCTCGAGAAACTATATATTGGTTAGAGCTTTTAATAAATAATAATCGTAGCTTTGAAAAAGAAATCTTTACTTTATTAGATGAGTCAAGACAGTTAATGAAGATCCTCGCAAGTATCTATTTAAAAGTTTAAGATTTTAATATTATGATTTATTTGGAACTTGTAATTTAGGATTTAGGATTTTATAGAAGCTTTAATAAAGCCTGACACATTACGAAGTCTCTCAACAATAAAATCTAAATTGAGCTTGAATCTATCAGGATGTTTTAAATATAATCTCCACCAATTGATCATGTCCTGTCTGGCCTTGAAGTTGCCCATCGTCGATGTTGTCGTCATGTGATTGTGGAATACCTTGATTGACGAAACTCCCATTTTGTAGCCGGCTTTTTTGAAACGCAGGAAAAATTCGACGTCCTCAAGGGATACGAAAAACTCCTCGTCGAATCCCCCCAACTCTTCAAAAACCGCTGTTTTTATCAACAAACAGGCCGCAGTCAGCCCGTCAAAATCGTTTTTTTTAATATTTCCTTTTGCGATCGAACCGTTGAGAAGTATTTTATAAGCGACATTCTCCATCCTTCCCCCGGGATTGATCAAGGTAGGGGAGAGGGCATCTAATTTTTTTACTTCCGCTTCCTTGATTAGTCGCTCCAACGTATTATCGTCATAGAATTTGATGTCGTCATTTAATATCAGCAGCCACTTGGTCCTGGCGCCTTTTGCCCCTTTGTTGACGGCCGGAGCAAAACCAAGGTTTTTCCTGCTGTTGTCGACGAGGACGATCCGATACGGCCTTCCTTTGAAATAATTTTTCAAATATTCCAAACCCTGCTTATATTTCTTGAGAGTCGGGATGACGACGGTCAGGTTGGTCATTATGGGCTTAGAATTTAAAGATTGTCGCGGCAACGGTGAAAATCGATGCCAAGGAAATTATCACCGTGCCGACGATGGCAAACCATTTTTGGAAACCGTTATTGACATATTTGCCCATTAACTCGTGGTTGCTGGCATACTTGATGAGGAAATAAAAAATCGGCGGCAAGGCAAACGAGTTCAAAAGTTGGGCGGCGACGGCGATCTTGAAAAGGTCGATCAACGGGAAAAGAACGACCAGGAAAGCGACGACGAGCTGGATGATGAAGATGGTGTAAAAAATCCGGCTTTTTTCAAAAGGAGCGTCGAGGCTACCGGTCAAGCCGAAGAATTCGGAAAACGCATAGGTAGTCGATAGGCCAACCGTAATGATCCCCATGAATCCTGCATTCATGATCCCGAGGGCGAAAAGGACCGCCGCCAGATTGCCGGCGAAAGGCTTGATGGCAAGCGACGCCGTCGTGCCATCGGTTATAGCGATATGATGGATAAATAGCGTCGCTGCCGTAGCCACGATCATGAAAAACGAGAAAAAATCAGTGACGAAAGCGCCCCAATAGGTCTCGGCCTGCGAATACTTGAGCTTATCCGTGGCGATCTTCTTGTCCAGGCCAAAGCTGCTTATGAAAAACTGTCCCCAAGGAGTGATCGTCGTCCCCAAGACGCCAAGACCGATGATGATGTAATCTTTCCAGTAACCGGAAGTAAAATTGACTCCGCTTGGCCAGGCCAAATTTTTGAACGCCAAACCCCAGTTTGGCTCGGATTTGAAAGCCGAAAAAATGTAAGCCAGGTAAAAAAGGGAAGACAAGAGCATGATCCGCTGCGTCAACTTGTAGTTGCCTTTGATGATGAAAATAAAGCTGAAGGCGAGCATGAAAAGCATCAGGGCCACCGAAGGCAAGTGGAGGATCTCGGCGGTCGTCTTGAAAGCGGCGACGTCGACGATGATCGAACCGCCCATGTTGGCGATGAGAAGACAGATGAAAATGACCAAAGAAGTCTTGACGCCCTGGTTCTCGCGGATCAGGTCGGCCAGACCTTTTCGCGTCACGAGCGAGAGGCGCATGCCCATCTCCTGGGTTACCCCGAGAAGGATCGTGATCCAAAACAGGGCGAAAAGGATGGGATAACCGAGTTTGGCACCGGCGATGGCATAGGTGGCAACTCCGGCAGCGTCGTTGTCGGCCATGGCCGTGATCGTCGCCGGCCCGAAAACGGATATAAAGAGCAAAATCTTGACCCGGTTGCGTTTTATAAAGCCAAAAATCTTATCCATATGAATAGGATCTTATGCTGATAAGCTATTATAATAGGCTTTTCCTCGTATTGTCAATCTGCTTTTTGTCCGTTTGTAGACTATAGTCCATTGACTAAAATAATACATCTGTTATTGTATTAATAAGTTAACGGGTTAAAGAGTTAAAGGGTTATGAAAATCAATTCGTTTGAAGATTTAGAAATTTGGAAGAGTTCTTTAAAAATAACTAGAGATATTTATGATTTAACCGCTAAAAGGGATTTCAGTCATGACTTTGAACTAAAAAACCAACTAAAAAGAGCAGTAATATCTATTTCCTCAAACATTGTTGAAGGTTTTGAAAAAAATAATAATAACGAATTTATTCGTTTTTTGAAAATCGCTAAAGGCTCATCGGGTGAGGTTAGAAACCAGCTTTATATCGCTTTAAACGTTAAATTGATTACACAGGAAGAATTTGAAACGGTCAATAATGAACTATTATTGCTGAATTCAAAAATAGGTTCTCTAATCGTATATTTAATTAACCAACGTTCTCTTGGCCATTTCAAAACTCGTTAACTCGTTAACCCATTAACTCCTTAACTGTTCCCAAGGAAATTCTTTTCTTCCGAAATGCCCGTAGGCGGCTG
>JAMCTE010000021.1 GCA_023381015.1 Patescibacteria group bacterium
CCCTGATTGGAGTGATTATTTTAAGGATGCGGCTAAAAAACATGGAATTACTGTTGAGGACGTTAACAGCGTCTGGCATGAGCTTGATGATGATATTACTCTTGGTAGAAAAGGGGCAAAAGAATATTGGCAAAGGGTGGTAGAGAAATTTAATTTAAAAAGTGATCCTAGTTTTGATTTTTTGGAAAGCTGGATGAGTGACTATCGACCGCGAATTGAAATCCATAAACTGGCAGAAGATGCTTCTAAAAAATATAAGATTGGTTTAATTTCAAATTTATATAACGGCATGTATCCAAGATTAATAGAGCTGGGGATTGTTGCCGATTTAGATTATTCTGTCGTTCTTCTATCTAATGAAATAGGTATGAGAAAACCTAATAGAGATATCTATGATTTAGCCACAAAAAAAGCCGGGGTCAAACCTGAAGAAACATTTTTGATAGATGACAGGAAAGATTTTATCGAAGGCGCCAAAAAATTCGGCTGGCAAGGATTTTGGCTGGACGACAAAAATGTAGAAAAAACGGTTCAAAAGATCCGGGAACTATTACTTTAATTAATTAAAGTCAAACAAAACATCATTTAACTTCTTCCGAATGTTTTTTTTGCGTGATAGTACTGTAATGAATCCTTATTGGCTTCAAATTGCCAGAAAAATCTTTCTCAAAAATCCAAGTTTCCCTATATTTTTCTTCAACTGTTTTATTTTTGGGTAGCTTAAAAATGACTTCATTTTTGAAATACGCGATTGAGTACGGATTTCCAATGAGTGTCTTGAATTCAGAGATTTTTCTTTCTCTTGGGTACCAGTTTTTCGTATCGTTGATAATCTCATTCATTTCTTCTGTATCTGTAACAACTCCATTATGGTGGACTATTTCTGTCTGATGTAAACAAAGTTTGGATATTTTATCGGTATTTTTTTCATCAAAAGCTCTAAAAAAATCTAAAACAATTTGTTTGAGGGCTTTATCAGGGTCCATATTAGGTTAATCCCATTTTTTCCTTGACTTCCTTTACGGTTTCTCTAGCGATTTTTCTCGCTCTTTCTGCGCCGTCGCGGATTACTTCATCAACATATTTTGTATCGGCGGCGATCTTGGCCCGCCTTTCCTGGAAAGGCTTTAGTTCTTGATAGATCGCATCGGCGATTGCATCTTTCAATTCCACGAATTTGAGCGATCCGTCCTCAAAAGCTTTTTTGTATTTGTCAACTTCTTTGCTAATAAACAGTTCCGCGAATGTGAAAAGAGTTTTGACTCCGGATGACATTTCGCCTCCGGCCGTCGTCGCTGTCGGGACGGAACGGATTTTTTTCCTGATTTCCTCAAGAGAGTCGGTCAGGTTGATAAAACTTCCGGCGACGGTTTTGCTCATCTTTCCCTCTCCGGTTAATGACGGAATGTATTCGCCTTTTGTCGCAAATCTGACCGGTTCTGGAAAATCAGTACCGTATATTTGGTTCATTTTCCTGGCGATTTCCCTTGTTACTTCGAGGTGAGGTTCCTGGTCGATGCCGACCGGCACGAGCGAAGCTTTATAGATCAAAATATCAGCAGCCATCAAAACAGGATAGTTCAGTAGCGCCATGGTGACGAAATGCGGGTGTTGCTTGATCTTGTCTTTGTAGGTAGGGAGGTGGAGCATCCTGGCAACGTTGACTACAGTTGAAAAGTAAAAAGCTAATTCGATGTGTTCTGGCACACTCGACTGGTAGATGATGATGCTTTTCTTTGGGTCGAGCCCGGCAGCTAGGTAATCGATAATTATCTCTCTTTTATTTTTTGCCAGGACATTTTTATCGTAAGGCGTTGTAATCGAGTGGACATCGACGACACAGTAGATCGTTTCATATTCGCCGGTTTTCTCCAGTTCCAAAAATCCTTTGACAGCTCCAAGGTAATTACCGAGATGCAATCTTCCTGTTGCCCTGATTCCGGAAAAGACCCGCTTAACTCCAATTGATGTTGAAGTAGTAGTTATGGAAATTTTTGTAATGTCGGCTACTTGGCTGTTTGGAATTTTTTTCAAGTCTTGAACTTCATAGCGGAATGTATACAGCAAACTTCCTGATCCACCGTTGATCTTTGTTTTTTCAAAGACCCGTTCATCTATCAAAGTTCTTTCTACTTTATGGAGTATGTGAGCGGCTCCTGGAACGACTCCAGTGAGTTTTTTGAATTCCTCATCGGTTGCCATCCTCAAGCTTTCAATTCCCAATGCTTTTTTTACTTTTTTGCTTTCGAGGCTGCTGTCGCCTCTTTTAATCAAGGCAACGAATCCCTTCTCAGTCTTCATGATCAAGGTCGCCAGAGCTTCATCCAAGCCAAATCCAAGATATTTTTGGACATCTTCAACGCTTACCAATTCCGGATGCTCAAGAATCTCGTGATTAATGCCCAATCGTTTCAGTTCGTTGCTGTATTCGAGAACTTTGCCGTCTATCATAAGTTTAAGTTTAACAAATTATAAAGATTTGTAATAATAATTGACAATTCCTTCTGCCAAAATTTCATCACAGTTTATCATCTTATCTCCCAAAGCTTCATAGTTGATCGCCATCGGCAGTTCGGTACAGCCGAGAATGATCGCTTCGGCGCCTTCGCCAAGCAGCCTGTTGATTAGTCGCACATACTCATCCCTTTTTTCATGTTCTTTCTTGCCCGCTAAAACGCTTCTAATCATGTGGTCCAATGTTTTCAACTCCTCATTTTTAGGAATCAAAATTTTAATATTATATTTATTGAACTCTTTTTCGTAAATCCGGGATTTAATCAGGACCGGTGAACCCAAAAGAGCAACGGTCCTGAATTTTTTATCGCGGCATTTTCTTGCAACCAGTTCGACGACCGAGATAAACCCGGTTTTAGCATTCTTTTTTAATTCCGGAATTAGTATATGAACGGTGTTACTGCCGATCGCCAGAGCCGTTGATCCGGCATTTTCTAATAGTTTGACACTCGAGCCAAGCATTTTCAGCGCCGTTTCAACTTGAGATTTGTCAGAGATAAAGTCGGGAATAGGAATAGAGTGAATAACCATTTCCGGATAGTCATCGTTATTCTTTGCCTTGTATTCTCTCTGTGCTAACTGGACGACTTTTTTATAGATATAATTGGTCGATTGTGGCCCGACACCACCGATCATGCCAATGATCTTCCTGTTTTTCATAATTTATCGTGCAAAAACTTATCATAACCGTTTAGATCCAAAAGACCATGTCCGGAAAGGTTGAAAAGAATTACTTTCTTTTTTCCTTCATACTTAGCCTTAACCGCCTCATCGATTGCCGATTTGATGGCGTGGCAGGATTCAGGAGCAGGGATAATCCCTTCGGTACGGGCGAAATCGACTCCGGCCTGGAAAATTTCCTTTTGCTCGTAAGCCTTTGCTTCGATCAACCCTTCGTCATAAAGAAACGAAATCAAAGGCGCCATGCCATGATAACGCAACCCTCCGGCGTGAATGGGTGAAGGGATGAAGTCGGAGCCCATTGTGTGCATTTTCAGTAAGGGAGTCATCATTGCCGTATCTCCAAAATCGTATTTATATTCTCCTTTTGTCAAAGAGGGACACGATGCCGGTTCGACGCCGATGAGCCGGGTTTTCTTTTTTCCTTTAATTTTCTCGGTTAAAAAAGGAAAGGCGATGCCGGCAAAGTTGCTGCCGCCGCCGACGCAACCTATGATGACGTCCGGATATTCGCCGGCCTTTTCCATCTGGCGTTTTGCTTCTTGTCCGACCACGGTTTGGTGCAAAAGGACGTGATTTAAAACACTACCGAGAGAATATTTGGCGTTTTTTGTTTTGACGACGCTTTCCAAAGCTTCGCTTATCGCAATACCCAGGGACCCCGGATGATTGGGATTGGTCTTCAAAATTTTCTTTCCGAATTCGGTTAGATTTGACGGACTGGCATTGACATCGGCGCCGTACATCTGCATGACGGTTTTCCGATATGGTTTTTGAACGTACGAAACATTGACCATGAATATCTGGCATTTTAAACCGAAAAAATTACAAGCCAGGCTTAATGCGGAGCCAAACTGTCCGGCCCCGGTTTCGGCGATCAAAGTCTTTACGCCTTCTTTTTTGTTGTAATAGGCCTGGGCGATTGTCGTATTGAGTTTGTGACTGCCGGTCGGCGAGGCGCCTTCATACTTAAAATAAATATGGGCCGGAGTATCCAAAAATTTTTCCAGCCGGTAAGCTCTGAAAACCGGCGTCGGCCGGTACATTTTATAAAAATCCCTGACTTCCTCCGGAATCTTGATTTTTTCCTCGAGTGACACTTCCTGCTTGATCAGCTCCATGGGAAAAATGGCCGCAAGATCAGCGGGTCCGGCCGGCTGCTTAGTCACCGGATTCAAAGGCGGATCGGGCAATTTTCCCAGATATTTTTTAAGGTAATAGGAAATGTTCAGGTAATGTTCCGGAATTTCATTTTCGCTTAATGTGATTTTTGTATTCATAATATTTATATATAAATTTATAAAAATAAAAAAAACCGCCCTTGCGGACGGCGTATTAATGACTTTAATTAATTAAAGTAGCCACCCGCTTCGCGGATATACTTTCTGCCACCAATTTTTGCCAAATAAACTGTTTTTTATCATATGTTTATATTGTTGTGACAAGCCGATATACAACCTCCGAGGTTATTTTTGGCCTGTCATAATAGCCTAAATATTCCTAAATCTTCCTAGTTTAATTTCTCTAGATCCTCTCGTTACCGTCGCGACGCCAACCTTTAATCGGCGGGCGATCTCCTGGTGGGGGAGGCCGGATTTTATCAATTTTACGATTTGTAACCTGGATTCCAACTCCGCCAATTCTTTCGGAGTGAGAATTCCCTTCAAAAACTCGAGCATTTCTCGGGGCGACTTTTGCTTGAGAAATGCTTTGACCAACTCCCCTACTTTGTCCATACGGTATACTATCATACTAGTATGTTATCAAAATGTCAAATGCAGATTATTTATTATTTTATTTAGCGAGTTTAGAGAGTTGACGAGTTAAATTGTTTATGGGATTTCATCATGCACATATTCATGATGACGGTCAGGCCGGCGCTGCGGGCTTTGGCAGCAGCAGCTTCGTCCGAGACGCCCTCCTGCATCCAGATCGACTTGGCACCAATCTTTATCGCTTCATCGACAATCGGCGCAACGAATTCGCTACGGCGGAAGATGTCAACGACGTCTATCGGTTCGCTGACTTCCTGAAGACTTTTATGGCTTTTTAGGCCGAAAACAGAATTGATATTCGGATTGACAGGAATGATCCTGAATCCTTGCTTGATGAGATAGTTGGCGACCTGATAGGAATATCTTTCCGGTTTGTCAGACAGTCCGACAACGGCGATCGTTTTAATTTCTTTGAAATAGTTTTTATAATCCATACGCGATTTTTCGCCAATCTTCACCTTGGAACTTTTTTATAAATTTATATTGTAGTAAGGAATGTTGTCATTGTTGCAGTCGGTGCAGTACATGCCGAAGACGCCCTTGATGATGGTTTTTTGTTTCATTTGGGCTCCCGGGTAGTCGGCCGAAGGCGCCAATTTGTCATCAGGAGTTACCGGCACCATCGTGGTCATTTTGTTCGGGGTTTTTGGCTCGGTGCCTTTGATGAAATATTCGAAGCGGGCCGGACAGCTCATGTTTCCCGAGGCGTCTTTGGTGGCCACGTCTCCTGAATCCCAACAGACCTGTTCGCCGACGATGTTTTCCGGCTTCATCGGCCAGAGATCGGGTTGGTTTTTTAGCACATATGTCATCACCTGATTCCAGATGGGCGCTGCCCCGGTAATTCCTGACGCTAGATAAGGATTCATCGGCGAGTTGTCGTTATTGCCGACCCAGACCGCCGTCAGGAAATTTGGCGTATATCCGATTGTCCAGTTGTCCCTTTTATCGTCGGTAGTTCCCGTTTTCACGGAAACGGCGTGTCCAGCAACCACCAGTCCGGAATTGGTGCCGAATTCGGCCACTCTGGCGTTGTTATCTAACAAAATGTGCGAGATCAAAAATGCCGTCTCCGGAGAGATTACCCGTTTGCCGATGATTGATAGAAAACTTGGATAGCTGAGAGGTTTGCTGACGTCGGGAATATAGTTTGGATCATCAAACTTATAAAGAACTCGGCCGAACTTATCCTCGATTTTTAAAATTCCGTTAAGCTTCTTGGGAATGCCCCGGTTGGCAAAGGCAGAATAAGCTTGAGCCATTTCCGTCATCCTGACTTCGCCTCCACCCAAAGTCAACGATAGGCCATAGCGGTCAGGTTGGTCAAAAGTCGTGATCGTAAAAGCAGACGCCGAAGCGACGAAATTTTTCACGCCGTTTAGAGCCAACATCTCGACGGCAGGAATGTTTATGGAATTGCCTAAGGCAAAACGCAAGGCTTGCGGTCCGTGGAATTTACCGTCGTAGTTGACGGGGCAATAAGCTTTTGGTTGTCCGGGAGCAGTGAAACAAGTCGGTTCGTCGATGAAGATCGAAGCCGGTGTTACCAGGTGGCGCTCTATGCCGACGGCGTAGTTTAGAGGCTTGATCGAGCTACCCGGCTGTCTTAGGGCGGTGGTGACGTTGAAAGCTCCCGACGGGGTGGCGAAATAATTGACCGATCCGACCATGGCGAGAATCTCACCGGTTGACGGTCTGGTGACGAGGACGCCGGCGTTGGTGACGTTTAGAGCTCTGCTGTCTTTGGCGATTTCGTCTTTGACGATCTGTTCGGCTTTTTCCTGGGTGTTCAAATCAAGAGTCGTCGTCACCTTAAGGCCTCCCTGTTCGACCGTATCCGCCCCGTATTTTTGCTCGAGTTGCTGTTTGATGTAAAAGACAAAATGGGGCGCTTTGATGGTGTCGTGAAGGGGTTTGATGTCGAGTTTTTGATTGACGGCCTGGTCGTAGCTCTTTTGATCGATCATCTTCTGCTCGAGCATTTTTTTCAGGACAGTATCCTTTCTGGCAAAGGAAACGTCGGGGTTAAGATATGGAGAATAAAGCGATGGCGCCTGGGGTAGTCCGGCCAAGAAGGCCGCCTCGGCCAGCGTCAGTTTTTTGGCTGGTTTTTCAAAATAAAGCTCACTGGCTTCTTCTATTCCGTAGGCGGTTCCGCCATAGGGAACCTGATTGAGGTACATTTCCAGGATTTCGTTCTTGGTGTAGATTTTTTCAGCCCAGGTTGCCAAAATGATTTCCCTGATTTTTCTCGTAATCGTCCTCTCCGGAGTCAACAAGGTCAATTTAATCAACTGTTGCGTCAAGGTTGATCCTCCTTGAATTTGCCTGGTCAGTATCGTATCCCTAATTGCCCGCAGGACTCCTCCCAAAAAATAAACCCCGCCGTGGTTGTAGAAATCTTTGTCTTCGATGGCGATCGTCGCTTCGCCGACATATTTCGGCAGGTCCTTTAGTTTGACCGGCGTCCGATTTTGTTCTTTATAGACAGAATAAAGGAGTTTTCCGTTGCGGTCGAGGATCTGGGTTGACAAGGGTGTCGCTTGAAAGTTTTTTAATTTATAAGGATTAGGTAGGTTATAGAAAATGACAAACATCAGATAAAAAAATATTGCCAATAAGGTAAGGAGAATGATATTTCTTTTTCTTTTTTTGACGATTGCTTTTATGTCAGTGATGTTTTTCATTTTAATCTAGGAAACAATGGCGGCAGTTTCTTAATTTTACCACCGCTCGCGTTGACGATTTTTTCCGAAGTTTCCGGCAAAAATGGCGCCAGCTGCCAGCCGACTTTTTTTAGCGTCTTAAAACATTCTAATAAAAAATTTTTCCTTTCTGAAGTGGTTTTTTTCCATGGGGCAAAGTCGTCAATGGTTTTGTTAAGGGTTTTTATCTGTTTCCAAATGTCTTCAAGAATTAAATTAAACTGGAAATTACTAAATAATTGGACCGTTTGAACGCCATATTTTTCACCGACTCGGTGTGTAATTATGGTCAGATTATCTTTTTCGCCGAGGTTGGTCAAGCGGGAGGCGAGGTTGCCCAGTTCATTGGCCAAATCTGAGTTGTTTATTTCTTCCATTCGCTTATAGGAAAAATCGCCGTCTTCCGTCGGCGGTATTTCTTTCAAAAGATAGTAGCGGACCGGGTCGGTGCCGTATTTTTTTACCAGGTCGAAAGGATTAATGACGTTTCCTAGGCTTTTGCTCATCTTCTGACCGTTGGAAGTGATGAAACCATGGATGAAAACCTGTTTGGAATTCGGCAGTCCGGCCGACATCAACATCGCTTGCCAGATGGCGGTTTGTTGACGCAGATTATCCTTACCGGCGACTTGCGTTCCCGGCCACCATTTGGAAAATTCCCGATTTTTTTTTGGCCAACCAAGAGTGGAAATATAAAAAACCAAGGCGTCAAACCAGACGTACATGACGTGGTCGGAATCTCCCGGGACGTCGACTCCCCAAGGCATCTTTTTTTTCAATCTGGAAACGCTAAAATCCTCGAGCCCTTTTTGGACAAAGGTCCTTATTTCCAACTGACGGTTTTTCGGGACGACAAAATCAGGGTTGCTATCATAAAACTCAAGAAGTTTTTTTTGATATTTTGAAAAACGGAAAAAATAGTTTTCTTCCTCGTAATTTTCAATTTTCAGGTTGGGGTGGATGGGGCATTTGCCGTCGACCAACTCCGAGTCGGTTTTTTCAAGTTCGCAGCCGACGCAGTATTTGATCCGGTAGTTTTTTTTGTAGATGTCGCCGTTTTTATAGCAGAGTTTCCAGAATTCTTGGGCCGCCTCTTGGTGGCTTGGGTCGGTTGTTCTGATGAAGTGGGTCGTTGACAGATTGAGAGCGAGCTTCATCTTGTCGAATTTTTTGGCATAGCCGTCGCAGTAGGATAACGGGTCTTTGTTGGATTCGATGGCCTTGCGATAGATCTTCAGGCCGTGTTCGTCGGTCCCGAAACCAAAAGCGACGTCTTCACCTAATTGGCGGTAAAATCTGGCCATAGCATCGGCCTGAACGATTTCCAGGGCAAACCCGATATGGGGGTCAGCGTTGACATAAGGAGCAGTAGTAGTAATATAATAGTTTTTTTTCATCCTTCTATTTTAACAGAATTAAAATGCCAACGAATAAACTAATAGTGAGAACGACATTGACGGGATCAAACAACTTTAGGGAGAGTAGGCAAAGGACGGTAAAAATCAACAAGGAACCAAGGAAAGCATATTTTAAAGAAGAAGCGACTGATTTTAAAACCCAGAAGATCGTCAAAGAGGTTAGGACAATCAAAAGAAGGATAATAGACCAATGGAACGGAGGGACGTAATAGATTACGCCGGCGATGGCAAGCAGCAAAAAAAGTATTGCAACTAACATAATGATCTATTATAATGATAACTTGTTTCTATGACAAAATTACCAGACGACAAGCAGAAAATCATCACAAAATTCGCCCAAGGCAAAGGCGACACCGGTTCTCCCGAGGTTCAGGCAGCCCTTTTGAGTTTTAAAATCGACAAGTTGGCCGAACATCTGGACATCAACAAAAAGGACAACCATTCGCGTCGCGGTCTCCTCAAAGTCATCGCCAAAAGAAGAAGAATTCTCAACTATTTACAGAAACTAGACGAAAAAAGATATAAAAAGCTTGTCAAAGAACTGGGGTTAAAAAAGTAATTTCGTATTAAAAATTAAAAATCTCCAAGTGAATATTATTGAAGAATCTTGCGAAATTGATGGTCAAAAGTTGACGTTGCAGTTTGGTAAATTGGCCCAGGCGGTCGATACTTCGGTTTACGCCACATTAGGCGATACCGCGGTCTTGGTCACGGTGGCAATCGGTCCGGAAAATCCCAACCTCGATTATTTTCCTTTGTCAGTCGAATACGCCGAGAAGCTTTATGCCGGCGGTTTGATCAAGGGTTCCCGCTGGATCAAAAGGGAGGGTCGGCCCTCTGATGACGCGGTTTTGACCGGTAGATTGATCGACCGTTCCATCAGGCCATTATTTCCCAAGACATATAAAAAACAAGTTCAGGTGGTTGTAACGCTTTTGTCGATCGACGGCAACAACGCTCCGGAGATATTGGCTTCGATTGCGACTTCGGCGGCTCTGGCAGTGTCTTCGATACCTTGGGCAGGCCCGATTTCTACGATCCGCATCGGTTACGTTACTTCTTCGGAAAATCAGGAAACCGGTTTTGTCTTGAATCCGACGGAAACCGAGCAAGGATTTTCTTCTTTGGATTTGGTGGTGTCTTCAACAAAGGAAAAAGTCCTGATGATCGAAACCAAAGCAAACATGGTCAAAGACGACATCATCCAGGAAGGAATAGAAATGGCCAAGAAGGAAAACAAAAAGATCATTGATTTTATAGAAAAAGTCGTCAGTAAGGTCGGCAAGAAAAAAGACGTCGCTCCTGAGGAAGCCAACCATTCGGAAATACTGGCCTTGATCAAAGGCAAGTATGCCAAACCGGTGGCCGATGCTGTTAAACAGGCAGCTGAGACAGCAGGAAGCGAAGACAAGATGCTTCAAGAAATTGTCACTTCTATTTATGAGGATCTTGACAAGAAGTTTGACGTCAAGCAGATCTTGGCGACGATTACAAAAAATAACTACGAGAATATCAAAAAAAATATCCTGCAAAAGAAAGCCCGACCTGACGGTAGGAAAGTCGACCAGGTCAGAAGTCTTCACGTCGAGGTTTCAGTTTTACCAAGGACTCATGGCAGCGCTTTATTTCAAAGGGGACAGACTCAGGTGCTTTCGATCACCACTCTTGGTTCGACGACCTTGGAACAGCTGATAGAAGGACCAGAAGGCAAAGAAGCAAAAAGATACATCCATCACTATTCGGACGGACCATATTCGTATGGGCAGGTTGGCAGGATGATGGGTCCGTCGCGGCGCGCCATTGGTCACGGCGCTTTGGCCGAAAAAGCCATCGAACCGGTGCTGCCGACGAGCGATGAATTTCCTTATGCGATTCGCGTCGTTTCGGAAATCCTGGCGGAAAACGGCTCCTCCTCTATGGGAAGCGTATGCGGTTCGTCGCTGTCCTTGATGGACGCCGGCGTACCTCTCAAAGCCGCCGTTGCCGGAGTGGCCATGGGACTGATGAGTCAGTCTGACGACGAATACGTTGTTTTGACGGATATCGTTGGCTTGGAAGATTTTTCCGGAGAGATGGACTTCAAAATTGCCGGTACGGCAGAAGGAATCACCGCCATTCAACTTGACGTCAAAAACAAAGGTTTGACTTCCAAAATGATCAAAGACATCTTCACTCAAGGCAAGAAAGCCAGGCTGGAAATATTGGCGGCGATGAACAAGGTCATAGAAAAACCAAGAAAAGAGATTTCCCGTTATGCGCCGAAGGTCGTCGTTTTGACTCCACCCGCCGATAAGATCGGAGAGATCATCGGACCGGGAGGCAAGAATATTCGCGCTTTGATCGCCAAAACGCAAACCGAGATCAACGTTGACGACGACGGAAAAGTGACAGTAAGCGGTTTGGACCGGATCAAGGTCGACGAAGCCGTTGCCTATATCAATAACATCACTCGGGTCGTCGAGGTCGGTGAAGAGTTTGAGGGCGAGGTAAAAAGGATCCTCCAGTTTGGCGCTTTCGTCGAATTCGCGCCGGGGAAAGAAGGCTTGGTACACGTTTCCAAGATGGGAAAAGGGTTTGTCAAAAATCCTTACGACGTCGTCAAGATCGGACAAAAGGTCAAAGTGAAAGTCTATCAAATCGACAATCTCGGAAGGATCAATCTCCAGATGATATAAATCGAGACCACCCGTAGGGTGTACTTCTAGCCGTCAATAAGCAATTTTTTCATATCATATAGTTTTTGTTGGTGATCGATTTGCGTTGCGTGGAACTTTATAAATTTTTCATTTGATTTGAAGTTGTGTGTCATTAAATTAGTATTAATAAATTGATTTTGTTTTTCATTTAAGTACCAGTAATAAGAGCTAAATGGATAATTAATCAACGAAGAAAATTCGATCAGTCGAGAAGTTATTGGATTTAAGTGAATATATCGGCAAACATGAAGAAATTCTTCTCTTGTTGTAATTCTTCTATATTTGAAACTATTTAGAAAAAGTGAGCCCTCTCTCTTATTTACTAAATTAAAAAATTTTGCGAAACTGTTTTGAAAATTACTAACAAATTGTCTTATTCCAGTAATTTGAAGTTGTTTAATTAAAAAATGAAAATGATTTGGCATAAAAGAAAAAGCTAAGAAATCAACAAGCGGTGAAGAAGAATATATTTCTTTAAGGTAAATATTCTTAACATCATCAGTTAATACCTTAAATTTCGATAATTTAATTCTTTGTTTATAGCGATAATAATTAATAATTTCTAACGCTTTTTTTAAGGTACTTTTATCAAAAATCAATGTTTTAGCAATGGACTTATTATAAATATGATAAATTTCACCTGTTGCTATAAAAGGACGTCGAATGGTCATAAACATACGTTACGGGTTGTAACTAAAGTATTCAATGGATTTTATGCTACAAAATCATATCTTTAGGTTGTTGCAATAGTTTATTTTTTTTAATATCAATCAAGTACACCCGTAGGGTGGTCTTAAGGTGGTCTTAAAGAGCTGTGGTTGATTTTCAGATAGCCTATAAGTAGAATCATTTATATGGCAAGAAGAAAATCATTAATACGGTTACCGTTTTTCAAATTCAAGATTAACAAACAAACCATTTTTAATATTTTTGGTTTCATCGTTCTTGGCTCGGCTTTGGTTTCGCTTATTTCTTTTGCCGGGAATTTGGCGAACGAAAATTCAGGAGTCATCCTTTTCAGACTGAACAATTTTTTGACTAATCACTTTGGCGGACTGTCAATCCTGCTTCCTTTTATTTTGATTCTGGTTTCGGCTCATTTTTTCAACACCAAAAAATTTAAATTCGTTAAACCGAATATTTCGGGCGGCATCATCATGGTTTTTATAGCTTTACTGGGAGTTTTCAGGTCAGGAGATTGGGGGCAGCTGATTTTTGAGAATTTGAGCCTTGATTTTTCTCTGCTTGGCGCGATCATCATTTTGGCCGTCATATTCATCATCGGTTTAGTGCTGTTTTTGGATACCTCGATCGACGTCTTTATCATCTTCGTATTCAACCTGATCAAGTCGGCGGTGATTTTCGTCAAAAACTACCTGTTCAGGGCGGCGACGGAGAAGCCACTCGTCAAGGACGGAAAATCCGGTGACAAGCAGTTCATTTTGGACAAACGCGTCGGAGAAAAGATAAAAACTCCTGTTCCCGTTGCCCAGACTCCGGTGGCCGCCAAGGATTCGTCAACGATCACGATCAAGCCGTTACCAGCCTCGTCCAAATCTTCGACCTGGATCTATCCGCCATTATCGCTTTTGGCTGACGTTTCTCAAAAAGAAGCTGACCGAGGCGACGTCAAACAAAATGCATCGACGATCGAACAAACTCTCGATAGTTTCGGTATCAGGGCAAAAGTCGAAGAGGTCAATTTCGGACCGGCGGTTACCCAATACGCCATTGCCATCGCCATGGGAACAAAACTGTCGAGAATTACTGCCTTATCAAATAATCTGGCATTATCCCTGGCGGCGTCGACCGGGCAGGTGAGGATAGAAGCGCCAATTCCAGGCCGGTCCTTGGTTGGAATCGAGATTCCCAACAAGAGGCCCGAGATCGTTACGGAGAAAGCCATTCTTTCTTCCCCGGTTTTTACCTCAAATAACGACCCGCTTTTGGTGCCATTGGGATTGGACGTGTCAGGCCAACCGGTGGCGGCATCAATTGCCAAGATGCCCCACGTGTTGATTGCCGGAGCCACGGGAAGCGGTAAGTCGGTTTTACTGAACGCTTGGATCTGCTCTTTTATGTTTAGGACAAGACCGGAAGAACTAAGGATGATTTTGGTCGATCCGAAACGGGTGGAGCTTTCAGTATATAACGACATACCTCATTTGTTGACGCCGGTGATTGTCGAGGCGGAAAAGATAATTTCCGCCTTGAAGTGGACGGTCGGTGAAATGGAAGCCCGTTACAAAATTTTTGCCCAAGCCGGAGTGAGAAACGTCGAAGGCTATAACGTTTTGGAAGGAGTAGAAAAAAAACCTTACATCATTTTCGTCATCGATGAGTTGGCAGACTTGATGATTTTTGCGCCTGGTGAAGCTGAGGAACTGATTACCAGGGTAGCCCAGATGTCGAGGGCGACCGGAATCCATTTGGTTCTGGCCACCCAGCGGCCATCAGTTGACGTCATCACCGGTTTGATGAAAGCCAATATTCCAACCCGGGTTGCCTTTAATGTTTCTTCGATGATCGACTCAAGAGTCATCATCGATATGCCCGGAGCCGAAAAGCTTTTAGGGAGAGGAGATATGCTATTCCTTCCTCCTGATAAGGCCAAGCCCGTCCGTATCCAGGGACCTTTTATCACCGAAAAAGAAGTCGTCAATCTGACAAAGTTTTTGAAAAATCAGTCGCCTGAGGTGCACTATACCGAAGAGGTGACAGAGCAGGCGGTCACGGTCAGGTCGGGAGTTGGAGGGACAGTGGTCGTCAACGGAGGCGAAAACGACGCTTTGTTCAACCAGGCTTTGGAGATCATCATGCAACAAGACAAAGCCTCGGCATCGCTGTTACAGAGGCGATTGTCGATCGGTTATGCCCGAGCGGCGAGGATCCTTGATCAGATGGAAGCCGCCGGATACGTCGGTCCGGCCGAAGGATCAAAACCGCGTGACGTCATCAAGAGGCCTGCCAATCAAGAACCTTCAGATATGCAAGAGGGAGATATCCACTAAAAAACCCGGTTAGATTTTAGAGCTTTCTGTACAAGGCGACATTCCAGTCAATCCTTTTTGATTGGGATTTTTTGATGTAGAGTTCGATTTTTTTGAATCCGGTTCTTGACAGCATCCTGTCCAGTTCAGATAAAGTCAAAAGGTTGAACCAACGTTTTACTTTTGCCAATGAGTCGTAGCCGGCATGGGTTCCTTTACCGGTCTTTGTTGAGATACAAAGTATTCCTCCAAAAGTGAGGATCTCGTTGAATTTCCGTAAAACTTTTTCCATGTCTTTTTTTAAGAAGTGGTGAAAAACGGCGTTGGCAAATATTCCGTCGAATTCATTTTTTACGAAAGGGAGGTTTAACGCATCTGCTTTTATGAAAGTCAAGTCTGGATAGTTTTTTTTGGCCATTTCCAAAAGTTTTGTCGAAATGTCAATGCCGACAACTTGGAATCCCAGATCATGGATCGCTTTTGTGTCCCGTCCAGACGCGCAACCTACGTCCAGGACCCGGGCCGATCTCGGAAGGAAACCAATAAATTTTTCCAGTTGTATCGTAGGTTGTTTCGATTGAATCTTGACGCCGTAGTCTTTGGCGATTGAATCGTAGAGTCGTGCTACTTTCAGACTATTTGTCGACATAGTAAAAATTACTGCAGATATTTCTTGACGTTGGCGTTGTGTTCCTCAAGAGTTGTCGAATAGTGCATATTTCCTTGTTTGTCAGACAAATAGTACCAGTAAGGCGTCGACGGGTCGGCGTTGGCGACTGCCTTGATCGAATCCAGACCCGGGCTGCAGATCGGTGTTGGCGGTAGTCCAGTGTTGGTGTAGGTGTTGTATGGCGAATCGATTTTTAAATCAACCAATGACAGTTCTTTTTTCCACCAATTTTTCTCGTCAACTTGGTAACCAAGAGCATATTCGATCGTCGAATCGACCTGAAGAGGCATGTCATTTTTTAATCTTTTCAGCAAAATGCTCGCGACCAGATTTTTGTCTTTGACGTGTCTTGCCTCCCTTTCGACGATCGAAGCCAAAATGACCGTTTGTTTTTCCGTCAGACCCTTGCCGGCAGCTTTGTTCGCCAAATCGGCGGTAAATTTTTTTGAGAAGTTATTTTTGAGCATTAAGATTACCGAACCGACCGTGGCGTCTTTTGGAATCAGATAAGTGTCGGGAAACATGTAGCCTTCTTGAGCTTCTTTGACAAACTCGATTTCCGGGATGTCGAGTTGCTTGCTGATGACTTGAGCCATTTCTTCTTTTCTTGTTCCTTCAATCAGTGTGACCCAGACATCCATAGTACCGTGGGTTAGGTCTTTGGCGATCTCGTAAGCGTCCATCGAGGGCGACAAGCGGAAATCGCCCGCCTGGATTTCGTGTCCCAGTCCTGACAGTCTCACCATCAGGTAAAAAACCACTTTGCTTCTAATCAGATTATTTTTTTCCAGGTCGTCGCTGATTGTTTGTAGTGAATCGCCTTGGTTGACGACGAAAATTTTCGTGTTTTGGTCATTTTTATCAACGGGAAGGAGAGCTTGTTTATAAAAAAGATAACCAAAAATAGCGATCAACAAAACGAAAAGAAAGGCAACTTGGTTTTTTTTCATTTATTTTTCGACGGTAAAAATTGGTAAATTTTTTAGAGTCACTTCGGCCTCTTTAATTCGGTATTTGTCTGTCGAATAAAGAATCAACATCGGTTCGTTTTTTTCGACGCTATGATCAAGTTTTTTGCACAGGTATAGTCCGGCTTGTTTGTCGGTTGGTGAACCCAAGACTTTGGCGACGGTATTTAGATTGTAATTGTTGATATCTTTTATTTTACCAGAAACTGTTGACTTGACCTCTTTCTTGTAAGGCGCCAACTTTAGGTTGGCACTAGTGATCTTTGGATCGCCTTTTTGTCCGGCGACAATTTGGCGGAATTTTTTCAGAGCCTCTCCTGACTCGAGGATTTTTCTGGCTTCATCTTCGCCGTTTTTTTTGCCGGAAACGTTTTTTTTATCTTTAAAGCAAATATCGAGGAGCATGCCAGCGAGGCGGACCGCTTTGGCCTCAAGACGGAGCGGGCGATCCTTGTGCTGTTCTAAGACGTACAAAACGTCCCTGGCTTCGAGGATCGGTCCGATGCCCCGTCCAGCCGGCTCGAGCATTTCATTGATGTCGACGACTGCCTTTATTTTGAAGCGTTTTGCCAGGTCGACAAATTTCTTGGCGACTTTTTCGGCGTCGCTGAAATGACGGATTTTGGCGGTTTTGCCGTAGGGGAGATCAAGGGCAAGGTGAGTGGTACCGGCGGCAACTTTTTTTGCCATTACCGATATGATGATTTTGTCGAAAGATTCAAAAGAGAGAGGTTCTTCGACCTTGATGATGATGTCGTCGGCCGGAGCGATTCCAAGTCGGCCGTTCCAGGCAATGCAACCTCCGGTCTTGTCGACGATTTTTTCGATTTCCGGGACGGTGAATTCTACGCTGGCGATTGCTTCCATGACGTCAGCGGTGCCGGCGGGCGTAGTGATCGCCCTTGAGGAAATCTTAGGAATCTTGAATCCGGCAGCGGCGACGATGGGAACGATGATCATGGTCGTTCTCGTCCCGGCGATGCCGCCGACCGAGTGTTTGTCGGCGACGATGCCCTTGAAACTTAGTTTGTTGCCTGTTTCCACCATGGCTTTGGTAAAGTGATATAGTTCATTAGGAGAGTAGCCCTCTCTAAATGACGAGGCGACAAAATACGTCGTCAATATATCGGTCAATTTTTCTTTGGCGATTTCATCCATGATCGCATAGATTTCCCGGTAAGAAAGTTTTTTCCCCAGCAACTTTTTTTGTATTGCCTTGATGGCAAGGGTTTTTTCGCCGTCTTCATTATTCATATTGGACATAAAGTTCGGTAAACTTCTTTTGGTATTCTTTGGCTTTGACGAGCAACCGACCAACCAGATATATTTCCTTAATGTCGATCAACCAGCCGATAAACAAGTATAGGCCGATAAACAAAGAGAAAGTTACCGCCAGGAGCAGGAAGACGTTGATGGTGTAACTGGTCTGGAAGATTAATCCATCCAACAACTTCATCGTCCCGTAAGAAACGACGGCGCTGATACTGGCGGCAAACGCCATTTTTGCCAACTCGGCGACGATCAGGGAAAAGTTAAAGCCGTGGACTTTTTTGGTCAAAATGAAAAATAGCACCAAACTGTTGATGGTCATGGCAACCGAAAACGAGATCGCCAAAGACCAGATCGGCAGATGGAGGAGAAAAACAAAGGTCAGACTCAAAATCGTATTTATGGCGATCGAACTGGCGCTGACGTAAAACGGAGTTTTGCTATCCATCATCGAATAAAAACAACGGGTCAGCAGATAGTAGATTGTGTGGAAGGGCAAAGCGACGGCAAAGTAGGACAGAGTGATGGCGGTTTGGACTGTCGCCTCCCAATCAAATTTTTCACCGCCGAAAAAGAGTCGGATCAGCGGCGTTCTGGCAAAAATAAAAAAAATCGCCATCGGCAAAATCATAAAAAAAAGATTCAAAAGGGAATCGGTGATGATTTTTGCGAATTCGTCAAACCGCTTTTCCTGGTAAATCTCCGAAAGGTAGGGCAAAGATGCTTGTCCAAAAGCGATTCCAATCACCGAGACCGGAAGAAGTTGCAAGTGTTGGGCAAAATAAAATACCGTATAAGCACCGCTTCCTAGTAAAGTAGCCAGAGTGAGGTCGATCGTGGCGTCGATCTGAGCGACGACGACCGTGAAAGCTCTCGGGCCAGCCAGTCTGAAAAAATCCTTCAACCCCCTGGTTTTTTTGATGATGAATTCGAAGCTGAAACCCGATTTAAAAATAAGCGGTATCTGCACCAGAAACAGCAAAAACGCGCCAAGGACAATTCCCCAGACCGGTGCGGTTAAACCAAGTTTTTGGCTAAACAGTACGGTAAAAACTATTGTCGTCAGGTTGTAGAGAACCGGTGCCAAGGCCGATAAAAAAAATGTCTTGTTGGCTTGTCCGATTCCGGTAAGAAAATTCCCGAGGACGAAAAAAGGCAGTTGTCCGACCAAAAGTATCCGGGAAAAAATGATGATTTGGTCCATTTTTTCTTTACTGTACCCGGGAGTCAAGACCGGCATAACCCGATCGATAAAAAGATAGACCACAAAAATAAAAACGATCAGTAGCAATAAGATCAGATTGATGATTGAAGAAATGTTTTCCGTCAAATCCTTGTGGTCGTTTTTGTACTGCAAATAGATCGGAATGAAAGTCGACGTGATCGCTCCGGTAATGAGGATTTCGTAAATCAGGTCGGGGATACGAAAAGCGGCAAAAAAAACGTCAAGCTGGTCCTTGTTGAAATATCCGGCCAACACGCGGTAGCGGAGAAATCCGGATAGGCTGGTGAGAACGATCATAAAAGATATCAGCATTGCCGAAGAAAAGATGCTTTTTTGTTGGGAAAAAATGAAATCAGAAGTTTTTTTGATAAAACGATCCATTTGTGTAATTATATATCATATTTTCCCCTTGACACAAGGCGCAAAATGGTGTGTAATGAAACTATATGGTGTTTTTTGGTGAGTACCAAGTCAATCTTTCCGGAGCCGGGCGTTTTCTTCTGCCGAAAAGGATCAGGGAATTGCTCAAAGGCAATACTTTTATCTTGACTAAAGGTTTTGATGGCAGTTTATCCGGATACGACAAGGAGGATTGGGAGAAAAGAGCGACCGATCTATTGAATCCCCCTTTGCTTCAGCCGGTTGATCTAAAAGAAAGACGGGAGATCTTTTCTGCCTTGAACTATTTGGAGATAGATGATCAAGGCCGTTTCGTCATACCGAAAAATTTGTTGGTTTATGCCAGTTTGAGTAACGAAGCCGTCATTATCGGCGTCGGGGACCATTTTGAAATTTGGAGCCCGGAAAAATGGCGCGAATATAATAAGAAAAACAAGAATAAGGCATAGATTTAATATTTGTTATTTGAATTTGACATTTTTTTAATGCACACGCCAGTACTTTTACAACAAGTGATGGAAAGGTTGGCCGTCAAGTCAGGGGGTCGATATATAGATGCCACATTTGGCGAAGGCGGTTATAGCCAAGAGATAGCGAATCGGGGAGGAAAGGTACTCGCTTTGGACTTGGATTCAGAACAGCTCAAGGCTTTTGAAGTTTCGCGTTTGCCGAATCTGGACCTGGTCAATGGCAATTTCGCCGATATCGAAGCAATCGCCAAAGAAAAAAATTTTTGCCCGGTTGAAGGCGTTGTTTTTGACCTGGGGTTATCGATGAGGCAGTTGAAGCATTCCAATAGAGGGTTTTCCTACAAGAATCTTGACGAGCCTTTGGACATGAGGTTGGATACGGAAAAAGAGTTGACGGCAGCCGAGTTGATAAAACGATCGAGTCAGGAGGATCTCTTTGAAATCCTGGCAAAGAATTCCGAGGAGTTGAGGTCAAAAGAGATTGCTCTTGCGGTCAAATCGCGAAGAAACCCGGAAACGGTCGGCGACCTTGTCAGGGCGATCGACCGGGCGACGGGAATCTCCAGCCAAGCTGTCTATGCCCGGGTTTTTCAGGCTTTGCGGATCGCCGTGAACGACGAATTCGGCAGTCTGCGCCGGGGTCTGCAAGGCGCGGTCAACATCTTGTCGCCGCAAGGAAGAATCGTCGTCGTCACTTTCCATTCTCTTGAGGATAGAATAGTAAAAAATTTTGTCAAAAACGGAAAATTAAAATTTTTGGAGAAAAAACCGTTTAGAGGGTTAAAATCCTTTGAACGAAGCGCAAAAATAAGAACAATCATCAATTCTTAAAATTTAAAATGAGCAAATCAATCAATTTTGTCATCTGGGTGGCCGTCGTCGGCCTGGTGACCGCCAACATCTTTTTGTTTTACTCGTCGATCAAGTTGGGAGACGAGATCACCACCTATGAAACTAAAATCGACCAGATCCATCACGACAATCTTAATTTGGAAAAAGACCTCTCCGAAGTCAGTTCGCTGCAATATGCCCAGAGTTTGGCCGATAAGCTCGCCTTTACCAAAAAATCGCAGCCAGATTATTTAGGACAATTAAATTATGCTTTTGCGCCCAATCAATGAAGACAAAGTTGCTGTTTGTTGGTTTTATCGTTATCTACGTATTGATTGTTTTTAAACTGTTTTTTCTGCAAATCCTTTCCCCATTCAAGGTCAATCAGGACTTGTACTTGCAATCGAGAAAACTGCTTCCGGAGAGAGGTAAAATATATGACCGCAACATGACTCCGTTGGCATTGAACCAAAATAGCTATCTCCTTTATCTCGAACCGAAAAAAATCACCGACGAGTTAAAATTGACAAAATTATTGAGCGGAGAACTTGACATGCCCGAAGCCTCTCTTGAAGCTAAGATTGACATGACCAAAGACTGGGTCGCTATCACCTCCGGAATAAACGAAGACAAGAAAAATGCCATCGCCAGTTTGAAACTTGACGGCGTAGGGTTTCAGGAAGACATGAAAAGATTTTACCCCGAAGCTTCTCTGTCCGCCCACCTTTTAGGGTTTGTCGGCAAAGACAAAAACGGCGCCGACACAGGATATTTCGGTATAGAGGGTTATTACAATCAGGATCTTAGCGGGTTGCCCGGTTTACTGGATTCGGAGCGCGATCTTTTTGGCCGGCCTATTTTCATCGGTGTCCAAAACAAAGTCGATCCTGAAAACGGTCGAGATCTGGTGCTGACGATCGATAAGACCGTTCAGGAAATCGCCAAAAAGAGACTCCAGGAAGGGATCGAAAAATATAAAGCCAAACAGGGCTGCGTGTTGATCGCCGATCCTTACACGATGGCGATCCTTTCCCTGGTTTGTTTGCCCGACTATGATTTGGACAAGTATTACAATTTTTCCGAATCCTACTTTCTTGATCCAGCGGTTTCCGACGCCTTTGAACCCGGATCGATTTTCAAGCCTTTGATCATGGCGGCGGCGATCAACGAAAAAAAGGTCCAACCGCAAGATACGGTCAACGAAGACGGTCCGGCAGTCGTCAGCGGTTACAAGATAAAAACCTGGAACGACCAGTACGAAGGCAAAATCACCATGACAAGGATTTTGGAAAAATCGTCCAACGTCGGGATGGTTTACGTCGGGGACAGGCTTGGCCAAGATGACATCTACAAATACTTAGAGAAGTACGGTTTCGGTAAAGAGACCGGCATCGATCTTCAAGGGGAAGATCCGAGCTATTTGAAACCGAAGTCGGACTGGTACCCGATCGACTTTGCGACGGTGACATTCGGTCAGGGAATTGCCGTGACGCAGATTCAGATGGTGAGAGCGTTTGCCGCGGTGATAAACGGTGGTTACCTAATGAAACCATATGTCGTCGGTCAGATTCGTTCTGACAAGGAAACGATCAATGTCCAACCCCAAGTCCAGGGTCGGGTTATTTCCAGCCTAACGAGCGACATCATGAAAAAAATGTTGGTTTCGACAGTCGACAATGCCGAAGTCAAGTGGGATCGTCCCCAAGGGATCCAGATCGGCGGCAAGACGGGTACCGCTCAAGTGGCTATTCAGGGTCACTACGACCCAAACAAAACCAACGCATCATTCATCGGTTTTTTGCCGGCTGACAAGCCGAAGTTTATTGCCTTAGTTACTCTGAAGCAGCCACAAACTTCGCCCTGGGGTTCGGAAACAGCCGCACCCATTTTTTTCAATATCGCAAAAGATCTTATAGTATACTATGGCATAACCCCTAGCCAATGACAAATGTCAAATAAACAAATGATAAATGGAGATTTAGTTTTTAATCATTTGATATTTATCATTGATTGATGGATTTGTCATTAATGATTTGGGTTTTGAGATCAAACTATGTTTCAAGATCTAAAGAACATCTATCATTTTCTACAAGCCCTCCTAGCCAATATTTATTACGGCTTCCCATCACGGCGTCTTAACGTAATCGGCGTCACCGGTACCGATGGCAAGACGACCACCACCCAGCTGATCGCCCACGTATTGAAGTCGTCAGGCAAAAAAGTATCTTTTATATCGACGGTTAAGGCGGTCGTAGCCGGTAAAGAGTATGATGTCGGTTTTCACGTGACGACGCCCTCGCCTTTTGCGATCCAAAGATTCCTTAGGCAATCGGTTGAAAACGGGGACGAATACTTCGTCTTGGAAACGACTTCGCACGCGATTGATCAAAACCGCGTTTGGGGAATAGACTACAAATTAGCGGTATTGACAAACGTTACTCACGAACATCTGGATTACCACCGCACCTACGAAGACTATATCATGACTAAGTCGGTGATTTTGAAAGCCGCCAAGGTCGCTTTTGTCAATGAGGACGATGAATCCTACAACTATATCAAAGATCAAAAATTTAATTCAAAAAAAACCTACAAGGTAGAAAAAATCATCAAGAATAATTTTAGCGACAAAACCAAATTCAACCAGTACAACTTTTCCGCGGCTTATCGTGTCTGTAATTATTTGGGCATATCTGACGAAAAAATTATTGAGGCTATTAAGACGTTTCAGTTGCCCAAAGGAAGATTGGAATTGGTTTATGACGAAGACTTTAAAGTGATGATCGATTTTGCCCATACTCCTAATGCTTTCCAGCAGTTGCTGCCTGAGGTGAAAAAGATGTTTCTCAAAAATGGCGGAAGATTGATCCATGTTTTTGGCTCCGCCGGGTTAAGAGATAATAGCAAACGTTCTTTGATGGGTTTGGTGAGCAGCGAATATTCGGACATCATTATTTTGACAGAGGAGGATTTTAGGACAGAGAAACCAGAAGAGATTTGTCGCCAGATTGCCTCGGGAATAAAAAACAAAAAATACGAAATAATCATCGATAGGGAACAGGCAATCGATAAAGCGATTAAATCTGCCAAAAAAGGTGACATCGTTTTGCTGACGGGCAAATCACACGAAAAAAGTCTTTGCCGGGGGAAAATCGAGTATCCGTGGAGTGAACATCAGGCGGTTAAGAAGGCATTACAAACGCACAAATAAACAAATAAATTATTAAATGATTTAATAATTTGAATATTTATTTGTAATATTTGATTATTTGTTTATTTAATCATCCATGATTTTATACGATTCTAATCTCAAGATCTTTTCTTCTTCTCTGATCAACGACAAGAATTTTTTTTCTGGTTTTGGAACAAGGCAACTAGGGGACGGCAAACGCCATGTCGACAACATTTTCAAATTTTTGAATGACAACGAGATCTCTTATAAAAAAGTCGTCATTCCCGAGCAAATCCACTCTGTAAATATTGGATTTTTTAAATCAAAAGCGATCGATCGCCTTGAAAAAGTCGACGAAACGGACGGCATATTGACAAACGAACAGGGGATAGTTTTGACAGTCGTTACTGCTGATTGCTGTCCGATTATTTTTGTCGACAAGGACGCCAAGCTTGTCGGGATTTCCCATCAGGGATGGCGCGGTTCGGTCAAACGGCTGGTACAGAAAATGATCGAAAAGATGATAGATCGGGGAGCGAAGATCGAATCCATTCGGGTAGCGATCGGTCCGGCCATTGGCGAGTGCTGCTATGACGTCGACGACGACCGCTACTTTGAATTCAAGGAAGAGTTTGACGGTTATTCCGACAAGATTTTTCACCACCGTAAAGAACGATGGCACCTAAATTTAGCATTACTTAATTATTTATTGCTTTTGGAAAAAGGACTGAAAAAAGATCAGATAGATTTTTTTCCTTTCTGTACGAGATGCGACAAAGACCGTTTCTTTTCCTTCCGCCGCGACAAAGACAAGGATTTGAGCGAGATGTTTAGCTTTATCATAAAGTATTAATCAAGATGAAAGTTGACTGCATTATTCCATATTGCGACGAGGGACTAAGGCCATTAAATGTTGTTGAGGCAATTCTTAGCATTAAAGAAATTAATAAGATTATAACCATTGACGATGGAAGTCAAGATAATAAAGCTTTTAAGATCATAAAATCTCGGCATCCGCAAATAATTTCTTTAAAATTAAAAAAAAATTTGGGAAAGGCGGAAGCTGTAAAAGAAGGTATGAAATTTGCGACGTCTCCTTATATTTTTCTTCTTGATGGAGATCTAAGCAATATAAAAGAGGCAGAGATTACCGATGGTTTTCTAAAAATAGCCAAGGATAATCGGATCGACATGATAATTTTTAGAAGGATTATCGATAAGACAGTTTTGTTTAGCAAATTTATAAGACATGACACTATTTTTAGTGGTCAGAGAATATTAAAAAGAGAAGATTTGACAAAAGTTTTGAATTCAAAAATTGAAGGCTATAAGCTTGAATTGTCGATAAATAGCTACATGATAAATAATCACAAAAAAGTATATTGGATGCCCCTTTCTGTTTACAATCCTTCCAAACAGAAAAAATGGGGTTATTTAAAAGGAATTTTTAAAATAGGTATTCCCTCTTTTTTCAAATACATGATATCGCGAGACATCATTTATCAAACATTTTTTTACTGTCGGGATAAAGCTCCTTAATCAATTTACTTTATTATATTAATATAATAAAGTAGGACTATATTCCAAAAATTTTTTCTTTGTTTGTTTTAATCTTACTTTCCCAAGCGGATTTCCAGTTTGTTCCCGGTAATCCAGGATGATAAATATCATTAAAGATCTCTTTTAGAAATAAAGAAATTTTTTCGATTTTAACAATGTTCCTGAAAGTTGGGACAATTCCGTCACTTTTTTCCATAATCAATGCGAATTTTGAAACGGTTGAGGAAGAAACCTTAAGGCGATCACAAATGCTATAATATTCAATCTTCTTCATTAGAAGATAAATTATTGCCACTCGCTTGGCTAGCATTATTCTTTCCGCGGGCGACAAAAGGTCAAACATGACCTTCATAAATTCTTCCTGAGAAGATTTCTTACCCATAATTTCAAAAAATAAACTAAATAATTTACTCAAAAGCTCTTCGCTTAATTTAAAACGTGAGTTTCTAACCATACTTTAATCTATTAATATAACGAAGTGGGTTTGTCTATGGATTATGTACTACAAGATTGTATATTTAGATTGTACTGATAATGTAATAATTATAAAATTACTTTATATTAAGCGACTTTTTTAAAACAAAAGAATAGTATAATTAGCTATTAGAATGTTGAAACAAGCTAAAAATATATTTTTTCTCGGCATAAAGGGTGTTGCGATGGCTAATTTGGCGGTGATTTTGAAAAAGATGGGCAAGGCCGTCCTGGGCGCCGACGTCGAGGAAGAATTCATCACCGACAAGTTGTTGAAAGACAACCATATTGTCTGGAAAACCGGCTTAAAACAGCCGGGGCTTCTTGAAGGAGTCGACTTGGTAGTCTATTCGGCCGCCCACGGAGGTACCAATCACCCGATCGTCAAAGAAGCAATGCGAAAGAATATTCAGGTTATTTCCCAGGCTGACCTTTTGGGAGAGATTATGACTGGTTTTAAAACCCGGATAGCGGTCAGCGGTTGCCACGGAAAAACTACCACGTCGTCTCTTTTGGTTTACGCTTTAGACCGGCTAAAGGCAGATCCTTCATATCTGGTCGGCGCGCCATTTTTCAGCGGTTACCAAGGGGCTGATTTCAGAGGCAACCAATACTTTGTCGTCGAGGCGGACGAATACGGCGTCAACCCGCCCCTCGACAAAACGCCAAAGTTTTTCCGGCTAAAACCTGATTGGATCATCGGTACCAACATCGATTTCGACCACCCGGACGTTTACAAGAATATCGGAGACACCAAGGCCGCTTTCGCCAAGTTTTTTGCCGGAAAAAAAATCGTCGTTGACGTTGACGACCAAAATACCGCCCAAGTCGTTGGAAAACTGGAAAGAAAAAACTGCCTGACTTATGGTTTTTCCAAAAACGCCGACTACCAAATTACCGATTGGCAAACCGATGGTCACGGATCGTCATTCAACGTGAAAAACGTCGGCCGGTTTGAGATCTCCCTTTTCGGAAAACACAACGTCGCCAATGCGACTGCCGTTATTGTCCTGCTTTTGCAGCTTGGATTCAAAGCCGAATCGGTCAGGAAGGCGCTGGTTGGTTTTCACGGTGCAAAGAGGAGATTCGAGTTGGTTTGCCAAAAAGGAGACTCATTCCTTTTTGACGACTATGCCCATCACCCGTCAGAGATCAAGGCTACGATTCAGGCGGCGAGAAACCGCTTTCCGGGAAAAAGAATCATTGTCATTTTTCAACCCCACACTTTTTCTCGGACCAATTTTCTCTTGAAAGAATTTAGGGAAAGCTTGTCATTGGCCGATTCCGCTTTTATTTTACCGATTTTCGCTTCGGCTAGGGAGAATAGCAAACAGTTCAAAATTGATTCCGAATCGATCACTGAGGGCAAAGAAAATCTCAGGTCAATAAAATCGGAGAAAGGACTGATCGATGTTTTGGAAAAAACTTTAACGTCCAGCGACATAGTTTTTACCATGGGTGCAGGAGACGTTTATAAATTGAAAACACAAATCATAGAACTTATAAGTCAAAAATCAAAAGTCAAAAGTCAAAGCTACGACTCAAAACTAAAAATTGAGAGAAGCAAAGACATTTCACATTACCTTACATTACGGAATCACGTTGAGGCCGAGTATTTTGTTGAAGCAAAGACAAAAGAAGATTTGATAGACGCGAAAAAATACTCACTGGTAAATAAAATTCCATTATTTATTTTAGGTGGAGGTAGCAATCTGGCGATTACTAAGGAACAAATTTCCGGCCTGGTCGTCAAAAATAACTATGTCAATCTGAGAACCATTAAGGAAAGCGATGATGGCGTGGCCGTATCGGTTTCTTCCGGCTACCCGGTTTCATTGCTGATTGCCAAGTCGATCCAAAACGGTTGGAGCGGTTTCGAATACCACCAAGGGTTGCCCGGTACTGTCGGAGGAGCGGTGTACATGAATTCCAAATGGACCAAGCCTTTGACATATTTCGGTGATAATTTGCTCTATGCCTATTTGGTCGATGGGCAAGGCAAAGTAAAAAAGGCCGATAGGAAATACTTCAAATTCGGATACGACTATTCGATTTTGCAAAAGACCAATGAGGTTATTCTCGAGGCAATCTTTGAATTGAAAAAAACCGACAAGAAAACCGTCAGGGATCGAGCTAAATTCGCCTTGGACTACCGGAAGAAAACCCAACCTTTCGGCATTGCGTCGAGCGGTTGTTTTTTCCGGAACCCGGGAAAGGTTTCCGCCGGCTATTTGATTGATCAGGCCGGATTGAAAGGATATGCCGTTGGCGACTACTTTGTTTCGCCTATTCACGCCAATTTTATCGTCAATAAAGGCAAGGGCAACCGTGAAGATCTGTTGAAGCTACTGCAAATCATCAAGACTAGAGTTAAGGAGAAATTTGATGTAAATTTAGAAGAGGAAGTCATCATTATTTGATGTCAAAAGGCAAATCATAAATGTCAAAACCAAAATTAAAAACTTTAAATCTATTTAAAAGATTTGGGATTCAAGATTTGGATTTACCATTTAGGATTTAAGTTTCAAGATTTATTTTATGGAGGATTCATACATTATCCACGGCGGCAGAAAGCTAAAAGGAGAAGTCGTTTTGTCCGGGGCGAAAAACGCCGCCTTGAAGATGATTATCGCTTCTTTGTTGTTTGAAGACAAAGTCATTTTAAACAACGTCCCGAAGATTAACGACGTCGAAGAACTCCTTCATCTGATCAGGTCTTTGGGAGCCAAGGCAGATTTTGTTGCTCCAAACGTCGTCGAAGTCGATTCGCAACCGCTCAAATCGAATCGGGTAGATCTTCTCCATGCTTCGAAAATCAGGGTGTCTTTCATGTTGTTTGCGCCGCTTTTGTACAAATTCGGTAACTGTTTTGTCCCCAATCCGGGCGGTTGCCGGATCGGCGCCCGGCCGATTGATCGGATCGTCGACGGCATGAAAGCCCTTGGAGTAACAGTTAAATACAATTCGGAAACCGGTTTCTACGAAGTGGCCATGCCGAAAAAACCAAGCGGAAGTTATCGATTTTCCAAACCAAGTCACACCGGGACAGAGCTGTTGATTATGCTCTCGGTTTTCGGTAAAGGAAAGATCGTTTTGGAAAATTGCGCCAGCGAGCCAGAGATCGATAGCCTGATTGAGTTTTTGAATGGCAGCGGCGCCAAGATAAATAAAATTGACGGTAGGGTCGAGATAGAAGGCGTTTCTAGTTTGAAATTTAGTCGGCCATTTGAGATCGTTTCCGACAGAAATGAGGCGGTTACCTATGTGACTTTGGCTTTGGCGACAAAAGGCAGCCTGTCTTTAAAATCGATTGTTCCGGATCACATCGCTACATTTATAGAAAAACTCAAGCAATCAGGTGCCGACATAAAAATCGAAAATGGAGAAATTTTTTTCGGAAGCAATAGTCAATTACGCGCGGTCGATATCGAAACCATACCCCACCCGGGTTTCATGACGGACTGGCAACCAAACTGGGCGGTGTTGATGACTCAGGCAAAAGGATCCTCAACCATAGTTGAAAGAGTTTTCGAAAACAGGTTTTCCTATGTCGAGGAGTTGAAAAAACTCGGGGCAAAAATAACCTTTGTCGACAAGAAAATATCCAACCCGGAAACTTACTATTTTTTTAACTACAAAAAAAACGAAATTTACAGGCAGATGATCAAAATAGAAGGACCGGTTGATCTTCACGGAGGAGTTCTGACGGTCGCCGACCTGAGAGCCGGAGCCAGCCTGGCGACAGCCGCCCTGGCTGCTTCGGGAGAATCGGCTGTCAACGGCGTTTCCATTCTCGAACGCGGATACGAGGACTTCGTCGGTAAGGTGAGGAAGCTGGGAGGCGAGATCAGGAAGATTTAATGTGATAAAATTGACCTATGATCCTTCGATGTTACTCAGGATCATATTGAGAAAATCGAAATATGAGGAAGATAAAAAACGCTCTTATATTGGCCGGAGGCGATAGCACCAGGTTCTGGCCGCTAGAGGAAAAAAGCCTTTACCAGTTTTTAGGAAAACCTTTACTCCTTTATCAGGTAGAACAACTGGCTCAGTATACCGAAAAAATTACCGTTGTCGCCAGCGCGACCAACGTTGCCTCCATCACAAGACTGTTGAGGAATAGCCCCGGGTCAAGCCGCTATCTGGTCGTCGCTCAAAAGGATCCTGATGGTCAAGCTGGAGCCGTCCTGTCAGCCAAGAATCTTCTCGACGGCGAGGTCGTCATCGTCAACGCCAACGATCTGGTCGATTTTTCCATGCTAGAAAAAATCGCCAACAGAAATGACGTCAAGGACAGGCTGGTTTTGTTCGGGAAAAAAATCAGCCAGTATTTTCCGGGGGGGTACTTCAAATTCAGCCAGGCGGGTGACGTCAGGGAAGTCGTCGAAAAGCCCGGCGAAGGAAACGAGCCGTCAAATATTACCAAGCTGGTGGTTGATTATTTTTCAGACATAAAACTTTTGCTTGATGCCCTTGAGGAGGCAAAAACAGACAAAGACAATCGTTATGAAGTCGCCCTGAACAGTTTATTGTCGTCGGGCATGGCCAGGGATTATTTCGTTTACGACGGTTATTGGCAAAGCTTAAAATATCCATGGCATGTTTTGAGCATGATGGGACTGTTTTTGTCGATGATCAAGAAAAAAAAGATTTCTGCCAAAGCGACGATTTCCAACAAAGCGCTCATCAGCGGCGATGTTATCATCGAGGACGGCGTCCGCATCGGCGATTTCGTGAAAATCGTCGGGCCCTCGTATATCGGAGAAAATAGCGTCGTTGGCGACTATACCTTGGTGAGGGAAAGCCACATTGGAGCCGACTGCCTGATTGGTTCATACAGCGAAGTCGCCCGCTCCCACGTCGGCAATAATGTATTTCTCCACCGCAACTATGTCGGAGACTCGGTGTTGGCCGACGGATCGTTGATGGGGGCTCAGGCGGTGACGGCGAATTTCCGATTCGACGGAAAGTCGGTCGCATCATCGGTTGGCCAAACCAAAGTTGATTCCAACCTGCACAAATTTGGGGCCATTGTCGGCCGTAACAGTAAGATCGGCGTCAATTCGACGATATTGCCGGGGATAAAAATCGGCAGGAATACCTTTATTGCTCCCAGCCATTCGATCGCCGAGGACGTTTCGGACGATTCATTCGTTAGAAAAGGAGTATTCAAAAACAAGCAATGAAAAAAATTACCGTCATTGGTGGAGGGACAGGTACTTTTGTAGTCCTTTCCGGGCTCAAGGATAGGCCTTTGGACCTATCGGTTGTAGTATCGATGATGGATTCCGGCGGATCGACCGGCAAGCTGCGCGACCAGCTAGGAGTGTTGCCGCCGGGAGACCTTCGCCAGTGTCTTGTTGCGTTGTCCGACGCCCCACTCCTTTGGAGGAAACTTTTTCTGTACCGGTTCGAAAGCGGGGATCTCAAGGGCCACAACTTCGGCAATCTTTTTTTGGCGGCGCTCGAGAAAGTCAGCGATTCCTATAACCAGGCGATCGAAACCGCCTCCTATGTCTTGAAAACAAAGGGAAAAGTCATTCCCGTCACTCTTGACAAACTTCATCTCGTGGCCGAGTATGAAAACGGCAAGACAGTGACAGGGGAGGGAATGATCGACGAAAATCACCTCGAGTCTTCCAGAATAAAAAAAGCTTATCTGACTCCTGCCGGCACTGCAAATCCTAAAGCCATCGAAGCCATCAAATCGTCCGATTTCATCATCGTCGGGCCGGGAGATCTTTATACCAGCATCATTCCGGTTCTTTTGGTAAAAGATATCGCCCGGGCAATCAGTGACAGCAAAGCAAAAATTATTTATATCATGAATCTGATGACCAAGTCGGGTCAGACTACCAATTATTCGGCGAGTCAGCATCTCGTTGACCTGAAAAAATATTTAGCTAAGGAACCTGATTTTATCTTGTTGAATAACGCCAAAGTATCTTTTGACATCCTTAATTCTTATAAGAAGTATAATGAAGAGGTAGTCGTCAACGATTTGAACACAAAAGGATACAAAGTGATAGAGGCGGACCTGATCGATAACCAACCCATCAAAAGCGAGTCGAGCGATGTTTTATACCGGAGCATATTAAGGCATGATTCGAAAAAGGTCGCCGAAGTTTTGGAAAAAATTTTCAATGCTTAAACAACACACGATTTCAATCAAACATGCCTGGGACGGACTCGTCTGGGCCCTTAAAACCCAGCCCAATTATCGCGTTCACCTGACACTGTCTTTAATAGCAGTCGCCTGCAGCGTCATTTTAAAAATAACCTATATTGAGTTTTTGCTGGTCGTTTTCATGATTACGGTCGGATTGGTGATAGAAACAATCAATACCGGACTCGAACAGACGACCGATGCCATCGACAGGAAGATCCGCGAAGACATCAAGATAGCCAAAGACGTGGCTGCTGCGGCAATGCTCATCTACGCTTTCGGATCATTTTTGATGGCGTGCCTCATTTTCGGGCCAAGAATTATCAGTCTGTTGGTCAAATAGTCCATGACTTCGATCTATCTATTGGCACTAATTGCTTCTTTTTTCGTCAATTTCATTTTGATCATCCCTTTCATAGACTTCCTTTATAAGGCCAAATTCCAGAGGGCCGACCAGAAGACAAAAGACGCCTTCAACAAGCCGACGCCGATTTTCGACAAATTCAATGCCCACAAAAAAGGGACTCCGGTCGGAGGAGGGATCCTGGTCTTGGCGACGACAACCTTGATGTTTTTCATGTTCATTTTTCTTTACTGGTTTTTCAAGCAGAAAATTCTCACCAACTATCCGTCGATCGCCTCGGAAATAAAAATCATCCTGTTCACGTTTTTGTCTTTTGGATTCTTGGGACTTTTTGACGATCTCAACAAGATTTTCCTTTGGACCAAGACCGGCATCTTTGGCTTGAGGATCAGGTATAAGTTGGCGATCGAAATCATCCTGTCGCTGATCATTTCCTACTGGCTGTTGACCGAACTGAAGATTCAGTTCATGCACGTGCCGTTTTTCGGAGTTTTCAATTTGGGATATCTGTATGTGATTATTTCTTCTTTTATCATTGTCGCTTTTGCCAATGCCGTCAATATCACCGACGGCTTGGACGGATTAGCAAGCGGAATCCTGACTTTTGCCCTGGTCGGTTTTTGGGTAGTTTCCCGGTCGATTTTGGACGTCCCGACTTCGCTTTTCATCGCCGCCTGGATCGGCGGTCTGATGGCATTTTTGTATTTCAATATCTGGCCGGCGCGCGTCATCATGGGCGATACCGGAGCGCTTTCTTTCGGAGCCACTTTTGCCGTCATCGGCCTAATTCTCGGCAAGGCTTTTGCGCTTCCTATCATGGGCGGAGTTTTCGTCGTCGAAGTATCGTCTTCATTGATCCAGCTTTTCGGCAAGAGGTTTTTGAAAAGAAAGATTTTCAGCGTTTCCCCTTTTCACCTTTATTTGCAGAGCAAAGGTTGGGAGGAACCGAAAATCGTCATGCGGCTGTGGTTGGTTTCCATCATCTTCGTCATCTTCGGACTGATGATCGCTTTCATGAAGTAAACGTTTCAAGTCATTATCGAAGTTAAATTTTCTTGTCACCGTTTAACTTTTCTTATCTTATTCGCTGAGCCATTATGTCTTGGGCGACTGGAATTATTGACATAATGCTGTAGAAAGGAAAAGCTATTGCCCCTTTGAGAGCGGCAAAAAAAATTGTGTCTTGTTTGGCGACGTCTTTTACCCCGGTTACATAGTCCAGCCAAAACCTCTTGGTGTTGGGCATGTTTTTTAGGCATTCGTTCCGTTTCATATTATGGGATATTATACCGGAATTGATCGATTGAATCAAGCCAAGTATTCTTGATAAAATGGACTCATGGCGCAAGATATTATCGCTAATATAAAAGAAAAATACCAAGGAAAAAAAATCCTCGTCGTCGGCCTTGGACTTCAGGGCGGGGGAGTCGGCATCGCCAAATTTTTCTCGGAACTCGGGGCTCGCGTCACGGTTACCGACAAGAAAACAGCCGTCCAGCTGGCGGATTCGGTAGCCGATTTGGAAAAGTATCCGATCGAGCTTCATCTTGGCGGACACGTCCTGGAAGATTTTGAGGCAACAGACGTCATTTTTAAAGGCCCGTCGGTGCCCTGGACGATGCCGGAGATCGCCGCAGCCGATAAAAAAGGCATTCCTGTAGAAATGGAACTGTCGTTTTTCTGCGCCAATTTTCCCGGTAAGGTCATCGGCGTCACCGGAACGCGCGGCAAATCGACGACGACCCGGATGATCTATGATTTGCTCAAAGCCGGTTCTTATCCGGCCACTTTGGCCGGAGGTTTGCCGGGGATTTCGACGATAAATTTTTTGAAGACATTGGGAGAGAGGGATTGGGTAGTGATGGAGATTTCTTCTTGGGCGCTGTCCGGTTTCCACCGGAAAAAAATCAGCCCGCACATCGGCGTTCTTACTAATATCTATCCGGACCACCTGAACTACTACAAGACCATGGATGACTATCTTTTCGACAAAAAAAGCCATTTATTTATTCAAAAAAAAGGAGACAATCTTGTTATCAACGAATCTTTGATCGATTCCTTGGGAAACGGTTTGAAACTTTTGCCGACAAACGTTACGACATTTTCCAAAAAGGATTTTCCCTACCGTCTGAATTATTTGTCCGGAGAACACAACCTGGAGAATGCCGCGGCCGCCCTAAAAGTCTCCCAGATTTTAAGGATAGAATCCAGCCTTGCCGCAAAAACAATCAGCGATTTTCACGGACTGCCATTCCGTCAAGAGATCGTCGGCAAGACCAACGGGACGATTATCGTCAATGACACGACCTCAACGACGCCGGTCGCCACGATTGCTTCGCTCGATTCTTTCCGGACCAGAAAAATCATTTTGATTCTCGGTGGCAATTCAAAAAATCTGCCCGTTGAAGAACTGTTGGGAAAATTATCCAAAGTCGAAAGAATCGTCCTGTTGGCCGGTTCGTTCACCAACCAGGTCATGGAAAGCCTTAAAACCCTTTATCCGCAAAAAATCAGCAGCAAAGTCTATAGTGACTTGGGCGAGGCCATTAAAGAGGGACTAAGCTTGGCAAAGCAACTAGATAATTCTTGTTTGCTGTTTTCGCCGGGCGCCACTTCATTTGCCATGTTCGACAACGAATTCCACCGAGGGAGGGAATTTAATAGAATAGTTAAACAACTCTTGATATGAATATAGGCGTTTTCGATTCCGGTTTGGGCGGTCTGACGATTTTGAAATCAATCATAAAGGAAATGCCCGAGTACAGTTATGTCTATCTTGGCGACAACGCCAGGGTGCCTTATGGCAACCGGTCGCCTGAAATCATCTATGAATTCACCAAGCAAGCCCTTGATTTTTTGTTCAAGAAAAACTGCCGTCTCGTCGTGATAGCCTGCAACACGTCGACTTCGACTTCGCTGCGCCGGATTCAGCACGAATACCTGCCAAGATTTTTTCCCGACCGAAAAGTCTTGGGCGTGGTCAAGCCGGCTGTCGAAGAAATCTCTAGCCACGGGTACAAGCGGATCGGCATCATCGGCACTAAAGCGACGGTGAATTCCCAGGCTTTTGTCAGGGAAGTAAAAAAGGTCCTTCCCCAAGCCGACGTTTATCAGCAAGCTTGTCCGCTCCTTGTTCCTTACATCGAGGATTCGGGCCGGAATCAGTCTGTTTTGAGGTTGATCCTGAAAGAGTATCTGGCCGGCCTTGAGGAGAAAAAAATCGACAGCTTGCTTTTGGCCTGTACCCATTATGAGATCGTTGAGAAGGAAATTGAACAAGAGGTCGGACCAAGCGTAAAAGTCATATCTGAAGGTAAAATCGTCGCCAAAAAATTAAAGGATTATTTGCTTAGGCATCAGGAAGTCGGCAAAGATCTGCAAAAAGAAAGGAAGGTTTCCTATTATGTCACCGACCTGAACCCTGATTATCAGCAGTTGATGAAACTGTTTTTGGGCCATCTTTTGGAAGAATCGCAAGTTCACCACGTGAAAATCGACCAATGAAAAAAAATTTTCTGATTAGAAATAAATTTTTTATCCACCTGATAACGATTCCGATTCTGATGTCCTTGATCGGCTTGGTTTTCATTTTCGAAGCGTCGGCGATCAGGGCGGCCAGCAGCTTCGGGGACAGTCTACACTACATGAAGTATCAGGCCATCTGGCTGTTTGTCGGCATCATGGTGCTGTTGTTTTTTTCTTTTTTTGACTACAAGAAGCTCTATTTTTTTTCTTTTCTGTCACTGTCGGTTACGATCCTGCTTTTGTTGATTGTGTTGATTCCGGGAATCGGTTCCCAGGCGGGTGGCGCCAGGCGCTGGATCGACTTCGGCTTTTTTAGCGTCCAGCCGACCGAGTTGGCAAAGTTCTCCGTCATAATTTATCTGTCTTCGTGGTTTATCAACAAGGAAAAAAGGCGGTTTCTGTCTTTTATCACCTTGGTCGGTTTTTTGGTTCTCTTAATTATCCTTCAGCCGGACATGGGGACGGCGATCATCGTTTTTTTGCTGAGCGTCATCCTTTACTATGAAGCGGGAATGAATATTTTTAATTTAGCCGTTTTGATTCCGGTTGCCGCCGGCGGATTTTTCCTCTTGATCAAAGCCGCCCCTTATCGGTTGAACCGTTTGCTGGCTTTTTTCAATCCCTCGGCTGACCCGCAGGGGATCACCTATCACATCAATCAGATTTTTATTTCCCTGTCGCAAGGCGGGTTGTTAGGGCAAGGGTTTGGTTCATCCCGGCAAAAATACCTATTTCTTCCCGAAGCCCATACCGATTCCATCTTTGCCATCATCGCCGAGGAGTATGGTTTTGTCGGCGCCTTGATCCTGATCGGGCTTTATTTCATCTTTATCTACAAAATATACCACTTGATCAGACTGGCCCCGGACAAACAGTCGAAGTTGATCGCCGTCGGCGCCTTTGCTTTTTTCAATCTTCAAATTATCATAAATCTGGCCGGTATGGTAGGATTATTTCCTTTGACCGGCGTTCCTCTGCCGTTCTTGTCATACGGGGGAAGCAATTTGCTGATATCGTTCGCTTTGATAGGGATGTTATTAAATATTGAAAAAAGGGTCAAGGTATAAAGTAATGACGTGTCATCCCGACGGAGGTCGGGATCCAGTCTAAATTGTACAATTAAAAGTCTAGATTCCGGCCTACGCCGGAATGACAAAGTAAAATTATGAAGATATTAATTACGGGTGGCCATCTGGCTCCTGCCTTGGCGGTCATCGAAGAGTTAAGGAAAACAAAACCCGAAACGGAAATCGTCTTTGTCGGTCGGAAGTATGCCCTCGATTCGGAAAAAACCGTATCGCTCGAATACAAGGAAATCAACAAAAGGAATATTAATTTTATTCCCCTCCAAGCCGGAAGATTGACGAGGATATTTTCCCTACGGAGTCTACGGAGTTTTTTCCGCATTCCTTTAGGATTCATCAACAGTTTTTTCATCGTTTCCGAACAGAGACCGAATTTGATCATGTCGTTTGGCGGTTATGTCGCCTTGCCGGTGGTTTTCTGGGGTTTTGTTTTCGGAAAACCGATTTTTACCCACGAACAGACAATAAGACCCGGGTTGGCGAATAAAATCATCGGTTTCTTTTCCAAAAAAATCTTCATCACTTTCGGCGAAACAAAGAAATTTTTCGACCCGAAAAAAACCATCGTTACCGGCAATCCGGTCCGCCAATCGATCTACTCGGTTGACAAAAAACCGTTTTCAATCAACAAGGATCGTCCGGTTATTTATATTACCGGTGGAGCTCTTGGCAGTCACAGCGTGAACGAACACGTCAAGAAAATCATTGCCAAATTGTTGGTAAATTATATCGTCATTCACCAGACCGGCGAGACCAAAGAATATCACGATTTCGAAGACTTGGCTCTGGTCAGGAATCGGTTGCCCAAAGAATTATCAGACCGTTATTTTTTGAGGAAGCACTTTTTCGAGGACGAAATCGGTTACGTCTATTCTTTGGCCGATTTGGTGGTCGGCCGGGCCGGAGCCAATACTTTTTTTGAATTGATCAACCTAAGGAAACCGGCAGTGTTTATACCGCTGCCATGGGCTTCCGGCAAAGAGCAGCAATTCCACGCCGAGATTTTTGCCAAAAATCAGACCGGTGAAATTTTCCACCAGATCGAAACCAGCGGAAAACTGTTGCGCTTAATTGATAAAATGATGGAAGACATCGGTAGTTACAAAAAAAATTTTCAGGTCCTAAGCCAGCTTTATAAAAAAAATGCCAGCCAGTTCATCGCCAAAGAAATTCTTAACCAGGCTTCTTAAGATACTGACAATTATATTTTTGGCTTCGATATTTTTTTCAGGTCTTTATTTTTCCGGCAATTATTTTAAAATAAAAACCATCGTCGTCGATAACGGGCAGGTCGATGTCCTTGGCCTAGACGAGATAAAAAATTACAACATGTTATTCAGCAGCGAAAAAGAAATCAGTAACTTGATTATCAGCAAAAATCCTTCGGTGCAGTCGGTCGTCCTCGAGAAAAAATATCCATCGACTTTGATCGTCAAACTGAGTTTTTACCAACCGGTTATGGTGTTGCCGGTCGACGCCGGATTTTTCTTCTTGGCCCAGGATGGCAGGATAATAAAAAAGACCAGAACCAACGATAGCGGTTTGCCGGTGATAAACTTTTACCAGAAGCTCAATTTCCAGTCTTATAATCCGGGGGACGTGGTGGATTTTAAGGAAATCAGCGAAGGTTTATTCTTCCTAAAGTCGCTCGTTGATTTTGACCTAAAACCGGTCAGTCTTGATATTAATGGAATCAATATGTTAGTATTTAATTTGTTGGACAAAAAGATTATTTTTGACAGCGAAAAAGACAGGTCACTACAGGTTTACCAATTGGAGCAGATTGTCAGGCAGTTTAAGATAGAAGGCAAACAGTACAAGGAGATTGATTTGCGTTTTGATAAGCCAGTAGTAAGATTTTAATATGCCAGACACTTTAATTTCCGGAATCGATATCGGCAGCAGCAAGATTGCGACCGTCGTTGGAATCAAGTCAGAGGAAACCGGAGAAATAAAGATCATCGGGTTCAACACGACGCCGGCCCGAGGGATAAGAAAAGGTTTGATCGTCGACATCAAGGAGGTAACCGACGTCGTCGAAGAAAGCGTCGAGAAAGCAGAGAGAATGGCCGGTCATAAAATTTCCAGAGCCTTTGTTTCCGTCGGCGGTCCCCACATTTCTTCACTGAATTCTCATGGAATCGTCGCCGTTTCCAACCCCCAGGGAGAAATTTCCGGGAACGACGTTCAGCGCGTCGTCGAAGCCGCCCGGGCGATATCGTTATCATCGACAAGACAGATTATAGAGGTGATACCCCGCGATTTTATCGTCGACGGCCAGCCTGGGATAAAAAGCCCGATCGGCATGAGTGGCGTCAGGTTGGAAGTGGAGACTCATATCATCACCGCTTCCTCGACCAATCTGAAAAACATCGATAGGGTTCTTGATGATCTCGGTATCGAAAACGAAGGCTTCGTGTTTTCCGGCCTGGCTTCTGCCGAAGCGGTTTTGACCAATACGGAAAAGGAATTGGGAGTCGTTTTGGTTGACATCGGCGGCGGAAAGATCGATTTGACGATTTTTGTCGAAGGTGCTCTTTCTTATTCTTCCTCGATACCGATCGGCGCCCGCCACATCACCAACGATATTGCCGTCGGACTGCGGGTATCCCTTGATTCTGCGGAAAAAATCAAATTGTTCCTGAGCAAAAATCTGACGTCCAAAAAGAAAACCCCCCAGCTCAATTTGAGCGAACTGAACCTCGAAGAACACATCAACGAGGTTTCTCTGAAAACTTTGGTTGACGGAATAATCGCTCCCCGCCTGGAGGAAATCTTCAAATTGCTTTTCGACGAAATCGAAAAAAGCACTTTTGGACAGATGGTGCCCTCAGGTTTGGTCATCACCGGCGGAGGCGCCTTGACCGTGGGTATGTTGGAGACGGGCAAACGGGTCGTCGGTCTGCCGATCAGGATCGGCATCCCCGACCAGGTGACCGGTTTGGTCGACGAGACCGTCGACCCCCAATACGCCTCGACGATCGGTTTGCTTTTATACGGATTAAAAAATATAATGACCGAAGAAGAACCGGGTTTTAAGAATTTCGGCAAGGTGTTAAGGGATTTTAATCTCGGCGGCGGAGTCGGAAAAATAAAAGATTTTTTTAAGCAATTTATACCGTAAATGTTAAAAAATTAAAACCATGAATCTTTAGTTTTAAATTAATTTTATGTTAGTCAAACCCAGGGCGGGGCAAGCCGCCAGGATAAAGGTCGTCGGCATTGGCGGAGGAGGCGGCAACGCGGTTTCTTCAATGGTGGGCGAAGGCGCCATCAACGGCGTCGAGTTCATCGCCGTCAACACTGATGCCCAGGCCTTGTTAAACAATAAGTCCACCATAAAAATCCAGATCGGAGAGAATCTCACCAAAGGACTGGGCTCCGGAGGTGATCCGGAAACCGGAAGGCAAGCCGCCGAAGAATCAAAAGAAAGGCTCAAAGAAGAGCTATCCGGCGCCGACATGATTTTTATGACCTGTGGCGAAGGCGGAGGTACCGGTACCGGGGCGTCACCGATCATTGCCGAAATTGCCAAGGAGACGGGAGCACTGACCGTCGCCGTCGTCACCAAACCGTTTGAATTCGAAGGCGTGAAAAGGAAGTTTACCGCCGATGACGGCATCAGCAAGCTGAAAGAGAGAGTCGATACTTTGATCGTCGTTCCCAACCAAAGGGTTCTCAACATCGTCGACAAAAAAACGCCAGTCTTGGAAGCATTCCGCAAAGTCGATGAAGTCCTCACGTCAGGCGTGAAAGGAATCGCTGAGCTGATTACGACTCCGGGCCTGATCAACGTCGATTTTGCCGACGTCAAGTCGATCATGAGCAATTCCGGTACGGCATTGATGGGGATGGGAGTTGGTAGCGGAGACAAGCGGGCGATCGCCGCGATCAAACAAGCGATTTCCTCGCCGCTACTTGATATTTCGATAGACGGAGCCAGAGGCGTCCTTTTCAATATCGTCGGCGGGCCCGACCTGACGATGAGCGAGATCGACGAGGCGGCTTCAATCATCGCCAAGAGCGTTGACCCGGATGCCGACATCATTTTCGGAGCCGTTGTCGACGACCGGATGATGGACCAGCTCAAGGTCACAATCATTGCCACAAAATTCGACGACAGCAAGTTAAAGTTATTCCGTTTCAGAAAAGGAGAAGATTTTGAGAAAAAAGAGGAAACCCCGACTCCCAGCTTGACCAAACCTCAAACCGACAAGGAAAAAGTCGAAGAAGACATCGACGATGACGAAGAGATCTTCGAGGATACTTCAGAATTTGATATTCCCGCTTTCCTAAGGAAGAAGTAATATGAACTGGATAACATACGTTGTTCTTTCTATCGTTTTTTTTACCGCCCAGGGAATCTTTCAAAGGATCGTTGCCCAAAGATCTTCCCATCTGAAAGCAACGCCAATTGCTTTCGTGTCAATTGCTACCGCGATGTCGGTGGTGCTTTTTTTGTTTACCACCCGGTTAAACAGTTTTTCCCTGCCGAAAAGCTATCTAGCTTATTTTTTCCTTCTCTTAGCAACCATATTTTACGGAAGTTATGAAAAACTTCGCTTCAAAGCCGCGGCGGCGGTTGACCTGGGTACGATTTCGGTCATATCCAGCCTGTCTTTGCTGGTGGCTTTTTTGTTTTCGCTGATGCTTTATCACGAGTCAGCCAATTTCATGAAACTGATCGGTTTTGCCATGGTGATTGTTTCCATCGTTTTCATTTCCTACAAAAAATCCCATAAGACCGTCGATTATAAAAATTACTTTTATCCGGTAGTGTCCCAGATCATCCTGGGTTTGGGCTGGTCGCTTGATAAAAAAGGCGCCCTTTACTTCGGAGTCAACTTTTATAACATCCTGGTTTGGGTTTTGCCGTTAATGTTCCTTCTCTTTCCTAAATTCAGCATAACCGAAGTCGTCAAAGCGGCCAAGCGCGACTGGTTCGGGATGAGTCTGATCGCACTTTTTAACGTGATTGCCTACTATCTCCAGCTCAAAGCCTTGTCTTTGGCACCGGCCAGCAAGGTCATCCCACTGGTGAATCTTTATGTGATCACCTCCGTCCTTGCCGGCATGGTTTTTTTGCGGGAAGACAAGGATCAGCTCAAAAAAATTCTTGCCTCGATCATTGCCTTTGCCGGGGGATTCCTCATCCTGGCTTTCTAAATTTGTCAGATGAATACGTCGAGAATGGTGGCAAACATCAATAAATACGGTGTGACGACTATCGCAAATATTTGCAGATTGGTTTTGTTCATACCACAAATTTATAATTTGAGAAGTATTTTTGCTTGAACCTTGTATTACCTAATCCTGAACAATCTGACGGTAGGATATCCTTAAGAAGGATTGAAAAAGCTGAAGCCCCGTTTTTTCAGGGTTTTTAAGTTTTCAGAGGGAAAACCCAAGGCGTCAAGTTTTTTCCTGAGAAGAGAAATGGATTTGTCGATCGACCAGTCGGAGTATTTGTCGAGGTAATTTTTGCCCCAAATGGCTTCGGCGATCTGGTCGCGGGTCACCAGCTGGTTTTCGTGGTTGATGAGGAACACCAAAATGCTGTACTCCTGGAAGGAAAACTTGTCCTCGCAGCTTTTGCCGCCATAAAAGAGTTTTTTTGCGTTTGTATCCAGTAGCAATCGCTGTTTGGGCAGCTTGTTTTTGACAAACTGCCTAAAAATTTCTCCGAAAACCTGGTATTTGTCGCCGGTTTTTCTGACGATCGAGAGCTTGGATAGGTACTGGGCATTTTCATTTTGCGAGTCGGTTATGCTGCCGTTGTTGACGATCGAAACGATCGTGGCCCTTTCTTGTTCGCTGAGGAAGTTCCAAACGTCGGCACAGATGATTTTCAATTGGTATTTGTCACAAAGGAAGTCGATTATCTTATTTTTTCCGGTCTCGTCAATCATTCCCGATTTGAAGATGAGGTTCAAAGAATACTTCAGCAATCTCGGGTGGCCGCCGCAGACTTCGTATAGAGCAGATTTTAGCGGACCGGAAATTTTTTTCCCGAGTTTTTCCCCGATTCTGTCGAGAAGGTAATAGCTCTGTTCCTGGTCAAAAAGCGGAAAAAACTTGACGTTTTTGGCAATGCCGTATTTTAGGTCTCCGAAGCTTTTGATGACGGTTTCATCAAGAAGGTTTAGCGTCGCCAAAAATAAAAAGACGATCTTCGACCGGCTGACGAACATTGAGGATTCAAGGTTGTGGATCGATTCGAGGTTGAGGTAGATGGTCGAAGAAAGGTTCAGGGTAAATTCGAAGTCATTCAGGATAAAGACGGCCCGCCAGTTTTTTTCCAAAAGCATGGCCAGGTTTTCCTTGATCAAAATCAATGGATTTTTCAGGGCAGGTTTGGAAACGGGCTCGATATTGTTTTTTGACATTTCCAAGACAAGGTTGTCAAGGATCAGTTGGAGGTAAGCTTCGTTGGAGACGTTGAGGATCTCGTCCGGGTCGACAAAGACAAAAAGGGTCGTGTCGAATTCTTCGCCGAAGACCTGTTTAATGAACGATTTTTCTTTCAAAAGATAGTTGAAGAGGGTTCTTTTGCCGCCGCCGGCGGTAAACAGGCAGGTGACCGATTCGCCTTTTTTTGCCGGTAGGAAGACATCTTTGGTAAAATCAGTCAAGAATTTATCCGACAATGTCACTCCGTCACCATTTTTCATCAGGATTTTCAGAATTTGGTAAGGATTTTTTATATTTTATTATGTAGGAGGAAACAAATCAACAACAAACGATAAAATGCAAGATAGGCTAAAAGTAAATAAACGCTATGATGACGATGATCAAGACCGTTGATGATATGGGATCCATTTGTGCCATATTCGTCAAACTGTTAACAGCTCCATTCTATTGTCGGCTAGGTCAGGTTGCTTGATTGTTGTATTACCTAATCCTGATAATTCTGAAATATGATAAAATTTATGGATTATGTTTAAGCCGGTCGACAACAACCAAAACTTTCCCGAGATGGAGAAAAAGTGGCTGAAGCATTGGTATGGAAAAGGCATCGTCAAGAAATATCTAGACAAGAACAAAAAAAGCCAAAAATACTTTTCTTTCCTCGACGGGCCGATCACCGCCAACAACCCGATGGGAGTCCATCACGCCTGGGGAAGGACCTACAAAGATCTCTGGCCGAGGTTTTACAACCTGCTCGGCTATAGGCAACGGTTCCAGAACGGTTTCGACTGTCAGGGGCTTTGGGTCGAGGTCGAGGTGGAAAAAGAATTGGGATTGAAGTCGAAAAAAGACATTGAGAACCTGGTCCCGGGCGACAAGTTTGCTTCGATCGCCAAGTTCGTCCAGCTTTGCAAAGACCGGGTAAAAAGATTTTCCGGAGTCCAGACCGAACAGTCGAAACGGTTGGGCTATTTTGCCGACTGGGACCATTCTTACTTCACCATGAGCGACGAAAACAACTACACGATCTGGAGATTCCTCAAGGTCTGTTTCGAAAACGGCTGGATATACAAAGGCCGACGAAGTCAGGCGAC
>JAMCTE010000022.1 GCA_023381015.1 Patescibacteria group bacterium
TCAAAGTTCAGAGCTCAAAACCAGAACTTAAATCTAAAAAACTATATAGCGGAGGAACCTCCGAGGTTGAGGAGCGGAGCGGGAAAACCTTGGAGGTTAATGAACATGCGATTAAAATTATCGCTGTTGAACAGCATCCGAACGCCATAAATTACACCGAGTCGGTGTATTCGGTGCCGCTGGCTTTGATTTTCGGCAACGAGACATCAGGTGTAACCGAAGAGACTCTCCAATCGGCCGATCAGATCGTCGAGATACCGATGTGGGGGATCAACAAAAGTCTTAATGTGATTGTCTCTGCGGCGATTGTTTCTTACTGGGCGGTAAATACTCTTTGAAGACCAGATAATGGATTAGGCTTTTTTTGAGCGATTTCCATGATTTTTTCGGCAACTCCAGGACAGTCGACTTCCCTCGGTTGGGCGTCTTTCCTCAAGGTTTCCCTGACGAAAGTGATCGGATAAAATTGAGTCTCCGGATCATAATCTGCAGGAGGATTGGTCGGCCTGAACTGAATCAGTTTTTTTCCGTCGGCTTCGACAGATCTCCAGCGCGGTTGGCTGACTTTCTTTGTTGACCTATTAAAGATGTTTTCGATGAGGATCCTAATCGATTGACCATGGGGCAGTTTGTTGAGCGCCTGATTTACCGGTGATTTTTGGTTGGTCAATTGGGATTGATCCTGCTGGATAGCGATAAAAAACGTATTCAGGTCGCCTAAACTGATACCATAATGAAAACGGACTTCGGCATCGAATTCATCGACGCCGATTTCGTGGGACATGTATCCTAGGGGCAAGACTCTTAGATAAGGATCACGGGAAATTTGTTTTATTGGTTCTTTTTTTTCATCCGTGCTTTCGTCAACGACAGTTTCCTGAGGCTCTTCTTCTTCATTGATGAATCTGACTTTTTCCGCACCGCGGTTCTTGATGGCTTTCAGATATGAAAAAACAATCGTCAGTAACCAGTCTTTGTTGGTTTCCGACAGTTGGTTGAGGCCCCGGGTCTGATAGTCTCGGGCGATCAGAAAGGTAAAATAACCATTATTCCATCTCGTGATTACCCTGATGCCGTCTTTTTCTTGACGGAAGAAGATTTCGTTCAACCCCATGGTGCGTAGAAATGATTCTTTTTCCAATCTGATGGCGCTTTTTATGCCTTTAGCACTGATGGCATGAAGACCGCCTTCGGCTTCCTCAATAAGGCGGGGAAGTTCTTTGGCAATTCTTTTTGAGTCGAGGTCAAACGGCCTCATGAATTCCAAGACCGAGTTGACTTCTTCTTGGTGGATATGCCTGAAATTATCGCTGTCGGTTGTTGACACGTGTCTACGCACGATTGCTTCGATTTCGGGCCTTATTTTTTTAGAATTTCTAATCTCCCAGGGTGGTCCGGATACGAAGACAAGCCTGCCCTGGGGGGAAGGGATGATCATAAAGTCATGGCCATATTGTTTTTTGAAAGATTCGCCGATGGTTGCCAAATAGTCGACATAAGGTTCCAGGGCAAAGTCAAATAGTAACGGATCAGGCAAATCGACGATCAAAACGTCCTCTTTTTCATTAGCCGTATGCAAGTAATCGATGATCTGTTCGCTTGACTTATTTAGTGTTTTTTCATAAGCGTGAATATTCCTTCTGTTTGACCGACCCCAAATCTTGGTCAAATCGGGTTTTTTGTCGGAATTTGGCATCTGAATTCCGTAACCGAGGCCAAGTGGTCTTGCTTCTGAGAGTTCGGGAACAATATTCAACACAGGATATCCGGCCAAAATATTGATCTGAAATTCTTTTTTGAAGATGGCGTGAAAGTATAGGCGGGCAGCGTCGGCTTTGGCCGCTTCGTTTCTTTCCGTCGGCCCGGAGGTTGAAGTCGCCATCAGGAAATCAACCAGGGAATTTTCTTCGTAAGGCGTTGTTTGCAAATGGATTAATAAAGATTCTAGAGCCAGTCTCCTGGCTTCGTCGCTTTCGGTTTCGTAAAGCGCCTGGGCAAAATCAAGGCCGATTTGGGTGGCTTTTTGCGCCAGTTTTTTCTGGCCTTCGATATCCTTTCTTTTTTTTAATTCTCTGGTAGGCTGGTTAAGGTGACCCGTCAACATCGACTGTATTAACGGTGAAGCGGGCGTTTCCAGATAGGCAAACATTTCCTTAAAATCAGATTTTCCGGCGGTTTTTCCGTTTTTGGCTATAAAATCAGCCGTCCTTTCGGGGTCACTTAGCCATTCCAAGATTTGTCGGGAACCTTTGTCTTGCTTTTGTGTCAAGATTTCGACAGACTCGATAGCAATCAGCGGCTTCGAAAGTATATACGATAGAGCAGAATCCATCTGGGCCGGGCGAGTTTTCGAGTTACTATCTCCGATTTTTCTTAAAAGACTATTGAGCCTGTTGGGATCAGCTCCCTTTTGGGTATTAAGTGTTTCAGTCGCCATCGATTGAGATTATATCTTGATATAAACCTATAGTCAAATATTTTAAGAAATAATTTTAATGTTTAAAAAAATGATTATCAGCTATTGGTAAGTTAACAATACTAGTATTTTATATTATAATAGCGGCATGAATGTTTCTTCCGAGCTGGTTAGAAATTTCGCGATTGGTGGCGGAATCTCCTTGGTCAGCATTGGCTTAAGACGAGCCGTCGACATGTTTGCCACAAAAAAATTTTTTGCTAACGATCCTCAAACGTTTAGAAAAATCGAGAAAACCAGGAGCGTAGAGCAGTTTAGTAAAATCGTTGATAGTAGTAAAGCGGCAACTGAATATTTTTGGACAACAGGGATAACCAAATATTTTAGTCCAGTGATCATAGGTCTTCTTGGTCTGGCAAGCTGCGTTATTGGGGCAGTCAACAAGGATCCAGGATTGATCGCTTTGGGATCACTACCTTTTCTTACTCATGTCGGAGAATTTCTAGTCTATAAGTTTTCTAAATAGGTAAACTCGTCTTCATTTTGTTCAAAAAAGTAGGTAGTTTGTATAGGTATTTATATAGGATCTTTTGTAAAGATTACCCATTCCCGCTTAAACTTACTTTTCGATTTAACTCACCGCTATTAGCTCGTCATCTCAAAGAGCGTTTTAAGGCGGGTACGGGCAATTTTAGATTAATTTTTGTGTATTTTAAAATTGCCCTTGACAAATGAAAATATATCCTTTATTGTTAAATTATAGGATAAATTAAAAGTTAAATTTTCAAAGGATCCGATTAAAAGTTTCCCCCGCAAAGGGGATAAAATAAAACCCTATGAGAAGCCATTTTGAAGAAGAGAACTTTTTTGAGGGAATGTGGAGCGGTTAATCAAGTTCTCAAAAGCTTAGATGTTAGAGGCAAACAGGTTTTCTAACATTTAAATCTATACGCAGCCGAGTCCAAAGAACATATCTGAGGACCCGGCGCGTTGTTTTGGGACAAAACCTAACGGTTTTTTCCCAACGATTTTCCTTATAGGTTTAATTTAGTTATTATCCCAAACTTTTCCTTAGCACGGCCATTCTCGAGATGATATCGGTCAACGACCGGCCTAATTCGAAATATTGAAGCAGTTGTTCCGATAGTAACCCGTGCTGTCTTTCTTCGAGAGTTACCGGTTCCAGCTTTTTGCCCAAGTAGTCTTCTATGGCAGTGACGTCTTCCAAAATGGAACGGTATCCGCGGTTTTTGTCGGCGAGCTTTGCTAAGTTTTTCTTATTCAGATACCGACCAGCTCTCAAAAGGTCGTTTTTGAGATTGAGGTAGCTTTTTTCAATGAGGTCAATCGTTCCGATTTTTTTGGCTTTTTCCAGGCCACGACCGGTGCCGATCAGCTCCGGTGGGATGCCGAGCGAGTAGAGGACGGCGGTAAAACCGATTGCTCTTGGCAGTCTGACTTTGCCGACCCCCCGAGAGTAACCGAAAAGGCCGATGTGTTGAACCCTTTCCCGTCTTTTTGGAAGCTGTGAAGCGATTTTGTTGACAGTTCCTGCTATTAGTTCAATCGTGTTCCGGTAATCACTCTCGAAAAAAGAAATCGTCCTGATCAATTTATTTTCCGACGGTTTGTCTATGAAATGAGCTTGATCGCTGGACAGTCTTTTTTCGAGTTTTTTGATGGCGCGGATGACGTCGTTTTTCGGAAAATCGTAGCGGAAGGCGCTTTGGATCAAAGCGGTCTTGATGCCTTTATACTCATTGGCGAATTCAAGGACGCTCTTGGGCGTCAAACCGCCGCGGAAAGGCAGGGCAGCCGAGCCGATGATCGGATATAAGGCGATGCCAGTTTGTTTTTCAAAACCAAGATAGTGGGAAAGGGCGATTTTGATGGCGATGACGGTCGGAACGAGGCCGGAATTCAGTGCCGGATCGGAGCGAGCCAGATAAGGCCTAAGATACGGCGGGTAGTAGCCGAAGTTCTTTTTGTGAAGGTCAATATAAGTCTTTAGGATTCTGTCGGAGCGGATGATGGTTTTTACCTGTTCGAAAAGGGGAATGATTTTGATGTGTTTGATGATGCCGGCTTCGAGCCGATAGAGCGGATGTTTGAGATTGGCGATTTCCCGGAAGGCCTGTTGGATGTCGATCATCTCCTTGGCCGATTCGGTCATCGGCAGGATGACTTCAAAAATCGGGGTGATCTTGAAGCCGACGTGTTTTGCCAGGGAAGCCGCCGTCAAAATGCCCATGAATGTCCTCCCGATGCGGAATTCGGTTTCGACTTTTGGGTTGGGAAGCCTGAAAGTTAGGAATTTTTTCACGCCGAGAGGATTTTTCTTGAAAAACTGGTAATAGCGGTGGATAAGCTTTTCAATGACCGATTCGTCGACCAGTTTGCCTTCCCAGTCCCATTTATACTCGTCGATGCCTATCTCGGAAAAGACACGGAAACATTCTTCGGTTTCGTGATGCGTCTCGATCAAGGGTTGATTGAGCCAGTAAGGCGGAGAAGCGTGATCAGGGTGCTGGGAAGCCATGGTCGCCGGGATGATTCTCCTCGAGGTCTTGGTTCTCAGTTTCATAAGCAGGAATCAGTATAGCAAAAATGAGGTGGTTATCAAGATTTGACACTCATTAGTTTATTCTTGGTAAGAAAGTAGACCAAGCTTAATGAGGCAAAAACCAGTAGTGATTCTATGGCAAACGGTAGCCCTTTCCAGTATTGGAAGACCCAGACGCCAATCAGTGGTCCTATGACCCGGGTGATCGACTGCATGCTCTGGGATGCGCCTTGGACCCGGCCCTGCATTTTTTGGTCGACCGCATTGGAAATCAAACCGGCAAAGGACGGTTCATACAATCCATCGCCTATATTGATGATTATCACGGCGATTGCCAAAAATATTAAGGACGGGTAAACGGTCACCAAAGCGCCGGCGGCAAATCCCAAACCAACCAAAACAAGTCCGATTTTGGCGACTTTATTTTCCTGGTAGACGTGGAGCAGTTTTTGGACAAGATAACCTTGGGAAATGATGTCAAGGATGCCGACGAAAAAAAGCAATAAGCCTATCTGCGTTGGTCCCCATTTGAAAACGTCCTTGAGATAAACGCCGTAGACGGCATAGGAGGCGTTCATGGCAAGGAAGAAAGTAAAAGCAGAGATGAAAAGCCGGCGCAGGTCGGCAAAAGAAAAGATGTGGTTGAATTGGGCGAATGGATTGAGGTGCGCCAAATTAAGCTTGTTGGCTTTATGGTCCAGATGAAGGCTTTCTTTAAGGATCACTGCGCCCCAGATCATATTAAGGAATGTTACTGCCGCAGCGACAAAAAGGGGAGTGCTAAGACTTATTTTAGCGAGGAAGCCGCCGATGGCCGGCCCGATCATGAATCCGAATCCGGCAGCCGCGCCGAGCATGCCGTAAAATTTGCCCCGAGACTTTGGTTCGGTGACGTCGGCCAAATAAGCGTAAATGGTGCTGACGTTTCCTCCGGTTAGGCCGTCGATCACCCGGCCAAGAAGCAGGATCGAGATCGATCCGCCGATGCCCAAAAAAAGATAACCTATGACTGATCCAAAAAGGCTGATCAAAAGGATTGGTTTACGCCCGAAACGGTCGCTCAAGGCTCCTAGCCCGGGAGCGGCAAAGAATTGGCAAAACGAGTATGAGGAAAGGAGCAGTCCGACATACCAAGCGACTTGGCTCTCACTGACGTATTTTTCCACCAAAAAGGGGATGATGGGAATGATGATACTGTAGCCAACCGTATTGAGAAACATCGTCACCAGTATGAAACTCCAGCGCAGATTCTTGTTATTTTCCATGGTTAGAAAAACAATTATACACTATTGCCACATTACACCGCTTCGGTGAAAGATTAGTTGATATGACAAGCCAAAAGTATTATTTTGTAGCATATAATCCATTGACAAAATACTCTTGTTTAGTTAATTATTAAACTATGAAATTTCATCGAAAAGAAATATATCATGTATTTAATAAAAGCATTACAAACTTCGGGATTTTTAAAGATCCAAATAATTGTTTGAGATTTTTGGAAACTTTAGATTATTACAATTGTGATTTGGTTAAAGAACGTTTTTCTTGGGCAATTAAAAAAGGAAAATATGTTTACAAAAGTGTATTTTTACAAAAGGAGAATCAATTGTTTAGATTGATTTGTTATTGTGTCATGCCTGACCACTACCATCTTTTATGTAATCTTTATAAGAA
>JAMCTE010000023.1:0-10889 GCA_023381015.1 Patescibacteria group bacterium
AAAGACACGCCTTCTCAAACTTTTTTAATTATACCATAAATAAAACTAAAGATAAGCCAATCCGATAAACTCCGAAAATAGTCAAGGTATTGGTCTTCAAAAATCCTATAAACCATTTGACGGCAAAATAAGCCGTAACGAAAGAAACTACAAAACCTATGGTCAAAAACAGCAGGTTGCTTTTGTTGGTAAGAATCGAAAAGTTAGTCTTGATTACCTCGAGTCCGGAGGCCGCTAAAATCGTCGGCACCGCCAAAATGAATGAGTAGACCGCCGACTCGTCGCGCTTGAACTGCTGTCCCATCATCGACAGCATGACGATCCCCGCCCTGGAAACACCCGGGACGACCGCCAACGACTGACCGACGCCTATCAAGAAAGCTTCCTTATATGACATCTGTCTGATCGACTTCTTTAGGTTGACTTTCTTGTTTTTGACCAAATATTCGAAAACGATAAAAAACGCGCCGATCAAAAACATGGCGCCAATGATCAAGGGCATCGAGTTAAAAAAATATTTTTTGATGATTTTCTCCAATATCAAACCGACGACGGCGGTCGGGAGGAAAGAAACGGCCACCTTAAACCAGAGATCCTTATTATTGATGACGTACTCGAAGTACAAGAAGACGACGGCGAGGATGGCGCCCGACTGGATAAAGATGTCAAAAAAAGTCTGGAATTCTGTTTGACTCAAGTGCAGGAAGCGGCCGGCGATCAGCAGATGGGCGGTCGAGGAAATCGGCAGGAACTCGGTCAACCCTTCGACAATCCCCAATATGAAAGCATTAATTATATTCATTAGAACATTTTACACTATCTTTTATTATTCAAGGTCTTTTTTTATTGAGCCGTAAAAACTTGCCGGTAAAGCAAATCAGGTATAATTAGACAATGAAAGTCGCCATCGTCCATGACCAATTGCGCGAATTCGGAGGAGCGGAAAGGGTTCTTGTTGCCTTAAAAAAAATTTACCCCGGTGCCGACGTCTTCACGACGACTTTCGACTTAGACTCGCTCGGTTCGCACAAAAACATCATCAAAAACTGGAAAGTGACTGTTTCCTGGTTCGGAAGAATTCCCGTCATCAATAGATTTTATTCGCCGTTTCGTTTTTTGACGCCGTTGATCTGGGAAAGCTTTGATCTTTCCAGATACGACCTGGTGATTTCCTCGTCGGGCAGCTGGATGTCAAAAGGAGTCAAGACCAAAAAACCGACCATCCATATCTCCTACATCCACCACCCGCCCCGCTATCTTTACGGATACGAGACCGCCATAGAATGGCAGAAATACTGGCCGGTCAAAATCTACGCTTACATCGTCAATCATTTCCTGAGACTCTGGGATTTTAAATCGTCGAAGCGGCCGGACTATCTGATCGCCAATTCAAAAGAAACCAAAAAAAGAATCGAAAAATTTTACCGGCGCGAATCGACGGTCATTTACCCGCCGGTTACCATCCCCAAAAAGCTCGTTAACTCGTTGACCCATCAACCAGACAACTTTTACCTGACTGTTTCTCGCCTGGCCAAAGCCAAACACATCGACGTCTTGATCAAAGCCGCCAACAAAAATAAATTTAAATTGAAGATCGTCGGCACCGGCCGGGACGAAGAATACTTGAAATCGATCGCCGGGCCGACCGTCGAATTTTTAGGAAATATTTCCGATGAAGAATTAAACAAGATCTTCGCCGGGGCAACCGCTTTCCTTTTCGCCTCCCGGGACGAAGAGTTCGGCATCGCCGTCGTCGAAGCTTTGGGTTACGGACTGCCAGTCATCGCCTATCGGTCAGGAGGTATACCCGAATACGTAGAAAACGGTGTCAATGGGTTTCTTTTTGAACCATTGGAACCATCATCCTTATCGGAAAAAATTAACAGTCTGGAAAAACTTCCAAAAAATAAATTGTTGGAGATGAAAAAGCAAGCCAGACAGACGGCGGAAAAATTCAGCGAAGAAAATTTCAGGAAAAATATTTTAAATTTTGTCAAATCAAAAATAAAATAGTGTCATTCCGGCGGAGGCCGGAATCCAAACAAATATTATACAATTTTAAACTGGACCCCGACCTTCGCCGGGGTGACAAAAATGCCATTATGCCAGAGTTGCCAGAGGTTGAAACCATCAAAAGGAATCTCCAACCCGACGTCGTCGGTAAAACTATTTCCAATATAAAAATTCTGTCTCCAAAAAATTTCATTGGCGACAAGAAGAAGGCAATCGGAAGAAAAATCGTCTCTATGGAAAGATTCGGCAAAGTCCTGGTGATAAGCTTGGACAACAAGAAATATTTGAATGTTCACTTTAAGTTATCTGGTCAAATGCTTTTCAGCAAAGATGCCGACCACGCCGTCTATAAAAATCCGATTCCTTTCACCAAAGGCAATGTCATGCCAGCCAATACGACCAGGGTGATCGTCAAATTCAAAGACGGCTCCGGACTGTTTTTTAATGATCTTCGCAAATTCGGCTGGATGAAACTGACCGACAAGCCGGAAAAACCAAAAGGTGTAGACGTCTTGTCCGACGATTTTACCGTCGGCTTCCTCAAAAGAATCTTGCCTTCAAAAAGGCCGATCAAAGTGGCGCTGATGGACCAAGACAAGCTGACGGGAATCGGTAACATCTATGCCAACGACTCCCTTTTCCTGGCCAAAATCCACCCCCTCCGCCTTGCTAATTCTCTGACCGATCTGGAAATCAACAAGCTGTATGTCGCGATTAAAAAAGTCATCCTCGACGGCATCAAAGATCAGGGTTCTTCCGGGGCCGATGAAGCTTTTATCCTGCCCGATGGCTCTAAAGGCCACCACCAAAGACACTTCCTCGTCTATCAAAGGGAAAAGCAACCTTGTTTGGCTTGCAGAACTTTAGTCAAAAGGATCAAGCATCACGGCCGCAGTTCTTTTTTCTGTCCCCGCTGCCAGAAATGATCACTCGTAACGGATGGCTTCGACGGGTTCCAGATTGGCCGCTTTCCTGGCCGGTAAAACTCCGAATATTATACCTATGGCGCTCGAAACCCCCAAAGCCAACGCCACCGAAGGAAGATCGATATACGCAGGGAAAAAGCTCGAGACGGCCAACACTCCCAACTCCGCCAATACCAAACCCAAGCTACCGCCGATGACCGACAACGCGACGGCTTCGATCAAAAACTGGGAAAGGATGTCGCTTTTTCTGGCGCCGATGGCCCGCCTGATGCCGACTTCGCGCGTCTTGTCGGATACGGTTACATACATTATGTTCATTATCCCTATTCCTCCGACCAACAAAGAGATGCTGGCGATGGCGACCAAAACGGCATTCAATATCGAAAATATCGAGTTGACAATGGAAAGGATCTGCGAAGGTTCAAGGACGCTGAAGTCATCCACCTTGTAACGGCGAAGCATGACCTTGTCGATTTCCGCCTTCACCGCCGACAAACCAACGGCCGGATTGACCCTGACGCCGATCCGGAAAAACTGCTTGTTCGGGTTAAAGACATACCCGGTCGTATACGGTCCGAAAAAATACGAATCGTAATCTGACCCTCCCAATCCTCCTCCACCTTTGCTGGCGATGATGCCGATGATGGTAAAGTTGACGTTGTCGATGGCGATTTTCTTGCCCAAGGCGCTGTAGGCGGTCCCATACAGTTTGGCGGCAATCGACGGTCCCACAACCAAGACTTTCGACCGCTTCTCGACGTCGTTTTGATCAAATAACCTGCCTTTGTCGACGGAGAACCCGGCGATGCTGAAAAAATCCGCCGAGGTAAAAAAAATCGTCACGTTTTCTGTCTTGACCGTACCTTTGCCTGTGCCTGACTTCATGGCAATAGGAGCGATGGCGATCACATCCCTGATCCGCTTGAGGGAATTGACGTCTCTTATATCAAACGACGTTCCAAGCGTCGAAGTCGGGTTGAAACCTCCACCGCTCGTCGAGATCTGGCCTGGGATGACAAAAAGGGTATTCGACCCCAAAGCATCAAACTGATCGGAAATATATTTTTTCAAACCCAGCCCGAGAGCCGTCAGCATGATGACTGCAAAAACGCCGATGATGATCCCTAGGGACGTCAAAAACGTCTGCATCTTGCTTCTTTTGAAATCTTCAAATGCCGACCTGACGATAAACAAAAAATATTCCATGTTATTTTTTAACAGTACCGTCCTTGACGTTAATAATCCGTTTTCCGTATTTGGCGATGTCGGTTTCGTGGGTGACGACGGCAACGGTAATCTTTTCTTTTTCATTCAGATTTTTGAGAAGTTCCATAATCTCGTGGCCGGTCTTGCTGTCGAGGTTGCCGGTCGGCTCGTCGGCCAATATCAGTTTGGGATTCATGATCAAGGCCCGAAGGATTGCCACCCGCTGCTGTTGGCCGCCGGACAGTTTATTGGGAAAGGAGTCTTTTTTTTCATAGAGGCCGAATTTTTTAAGAAGGTTGACGGCTTTCATTTCCGGACTATAGTCGATTTCTTTTCTTGAATAGATCGTCGGCAAAAGGATATTTTCCATCACCGATAACTTTGGAATCAGATTGAACTGCTGGAAAACAAACCCGATGAATGAGTTGCGCAAAGAAGACAGTTCGTCGTCGTCGAGACGGGAAATCGCTTTGTCCTGGATCAGGATTTCGCCTTTGGTCGGCTTATCGAGCAAACCGACCAGATGCATCAGGGTCGACTTTCCGCTTCCGGAGGGACCGGTAATCGAAATGAACTCTCTTTCTTTGATCTCGAGCGTAGCGTCCTTGAGGGCAAAAAATTCCGTCTCTTCGTCTATTCGGTAGCTTTTGCTAACATGGATAAGCTTAATCATAGATGACGTCACCCGCAGCCACGCCATTTGTAATGATCGTATTTCCGTTGATTTCATCACCGATAGTGACGTATTTTTTGACGGTTTTGCCGTTGTCCTTTTCCTTCAAATAAGAACCTTTGCTGTCCTGACCGATATAATATGAAGGAACGGCTAGACTGTCTTTGTATTCCTTGACCAATATTTCCAAGTCTCCGGTCATCCCCATGCGCAACGGTTTAGCCATGGCCTGCGGATCAAGTTTGAATCTCACTTCGTATACCGTACCCGTCTCGTTGGTTTTCGGAGTAAAAGACGTATAGTATAGTTTTCCTTGGAAAGTTTCGTTTGGATAAGCGTCAAAACTGATATCGCCGGTCATCCCGTTTTTCAGGTTGACGACGTCGGTCTGGTCGGCGGTGGCGGAAAAATAGATCGTTTTCGGATTGACGACGTCGAATTCCGCTCCGGCCGGCGTGACATTGACCCCGGGATAAGGAGTATCGACATTGGTCACTACTCCATCTATCGGCGTGAACAAATTGGCATATTCCAAAGTCAGATTCTGGTATTCGACGTCCAAAACGGCGTTATTCAGATTATATTGGTTAGACGACAAAATCCTTTTGGCCTCATCCCTGATTGTCGGACTTAAATCGAACTGGCTGTTCCAATTGTCCTGATTCGTTTGTTCGAAAGTATTCCTTTCAACCGCATAGGTATTAAGGTATTTGTTCAGCCGGTTTTTCAAATCCCGTTGGTCGAGTGACGCGATCAGCTGATTCTTTTTGACGCTGTCCCCCACCTTGACGCCGACCCAGGACAACAATCCTGACGTTTGGAATTTCAAGGCGACTTTTTCATCGGCATCGATCTGCCCTGACAACGACAAGGTATTTTTGATGTTTTGCTTCTTGATCGTATACGAAGTCTCTTTTGACTTGGCACTCTTGGCTTGGTTTTGAATATAGATCCAACCAACAACCAAAATTATCGCTAGAATCAGATACCAACGCTTTTTCAAAAATTTCAAAATTTTTTTCATAAGAAAGGTTTCCAATCGGCAATCGGCATGACATTAAACGCCAGGAAATTTCTCGCATAAAGATAGATGGCGGGAAGAAGGATCAAAAATACGATAAGAAATTTTTTCGAGGTAAAAAATTTCTCGAAGGCGATGACCGCCAGTGGCCAAAGAGGCAGCGAATATCTGGAAATGTCACGATGCTGGATAAATATGGTAGCGACGAAAAACGTCAAGGAAAAATAAAAAAAACTTCTGTATTTGCTGGTTTTCAGATAGATGACCGTCAAACCGTACAGGAAAAAATAAAACAAGACGTCCTCGAGCCAGGCAGTCCCTACCCAAGGTTTGGTAAAATCGAAAACGGCATACGGAAAAACCAGATGAATATTGTCACCCGAGTGAAAATAAGCAAAGAAATCGCCGTATCTTAGCCCGTATAATCCAAATACCCCCAACAACCCCACTGGTATCAACGCTATCCCCAACCAACGCCAATCGGTTTTCTTTTCTCTCAATGCTCTTTCGACGATGACCAAACCGTAAGCGGCAAACAGCAGGATGCCGGGAGTCTTAGTCATCGTCGCCAACCCGCCAAAAATGCCGGCCAACCAATAGCTACTTTTCTCAAAGAAATACAACGACAGCAAAATCAATAATATAAAAAGACTCTCCGGTGCGCCGACCGACCTGATTACCAGAAACCTTGGCAGAAACAAAAAAATTCCCACCAATAATAAAGGATTTTTTGCCAGTTTGAGCCTGACGAGAAACCAGTAAAAAAATCCTGCCAAAGCCATCGTCGCCAACAGGTTGACGGCAACCATAGACTTCATATAAGGCAGACTCCCCAAAAACCTGCCGCCGACTTGCTCAAACACCCTGATCAATGCCGGATATAGCGGCAAATTGGCGGCAAAATACTTGTCCGGCAACCCCGTCTCCAACTTTAGAGCGCTGATCTTTTGCGGATCATAGAAAGTTTTTGCGGCGACGACATACCAGGGACCATCATAATGACTATATATAGTGAGCGGGTTAAAGCGGAACCAAAGGACAAAAGTAGATAAAAGAACAAGAAGTGATAAAATTAGATAAGGAAATATGCGCCGCATAACTAATATTTTATCAAAATACTGGCCAGTTATTATTATAATCCTCTTCGGGATATTTTTGCGGGCATATCGGTTTTCTGAATTCGTCACTTTTTTGGGAGACCAGGGAAGAGACGCCATCATCATAAAAAGGATTATTATGGGAGAGCATTTTCCGGCGATCGGAGCTCCGACTTCGGTCGGACAGGTATATCTTGGCCCATTTTATTACTACTTCATCACTCCTTGGTTACTGTTTTTTGGACTGAACCCGATCGGTCCGGCCATCGGAGTTTTGTTCTTTTCCTGCTTGTATCTACTGTCAAACTTTCTTATCGTCAATGAACTTTTCGACAAAAAAGTTGCTTACATCTCGACCTGCCTGCTCAGCTTTTCTTACGTCCTGATACAGCTGTCTAGGTTTTCCTGGAACCCAAACCTGCTGCCGTTTTTTACCCTTCTGACGATCTATTTTTTCATCAAAAGCCTAAAAACCAACCGCTGGTATTACTACCTCCTCACGGGAGCTTTTCTGTCTTTTGCAATACAGCTTCACTACCTGGCATTATTTCTCATACCCCCGATTGGCTTAATTTACCTTTTTAATTTTAAAAACGCAAAGAAAATATTGCCGTATCTGAAAAATTTATTGTTAAACGCTGTGGCTTTCTTCGTTTTTTCTTTTCCTCTGATCGTCTTTGATCTCAGACACCAATTCCTCAACAGCAAAAATTTCATCGGTCTCTTCCACTCCTCTTCCTCATCGACCAGCAACCGGCTGGTCAACCTGCTTGATACTTTCGTCTCCCTTAATCAATTTTCCTTCGCGATCAAATTAAACGGTTTGGTCGGTGCCATCATCCTGATCCTCCTTATTTTCATTTTTGTTAGCTTGGTTAAAAAAAACAAACCGATCACGACATTTTTTTATTTCTTCTTCTTTTTGCTCGTCGGCTTCTCGCTGATGTACACCGGCGAAAAACTCTCCCATTATTTCGGAGTCTTTTATCCGGTTTATTTCGTCATTATTAGCTATTTTATCGCTTTTCTTTTCAACAGCCGTTGGGAAAAATACCTTGGCTTTATTTTCATCATTATGTTCATTTTGACCAACTCAAAACAGTATAATTTTTTGACCTCTCACGGCGACAACCAGTTAAAAAGATCAAAAAAAATTGCCCAAGTTATATCTAACAATGTCAAACGAGCCAAGTTCACCGTCACCGCCCTCCCGGAAAAATACTCCGACTCCACCTACCGTTACTATCTGGAAATTTGGAACAAAAGGGCGATCGAGAAAGACTCTCTAGTCAAGGCCGATGAGCTTTTCGTCGTCTGCGAGAAAACTTGTCCGACGGTAATCGGCAATCCCCAGTGGGATATTGCCTATTTCGCGCCCACCAAAGTCGTCGGTGAATGGCAGGTAGATGGTGTTAAAATATACAAATTAACCAGATAAACTAAAGCCATGAAAATTTCCTTGATCGTTCCCTGCTACAACGAGGTCGCCAACATCCAAAAAGGGGTCCTGGACAAAATCGGCAACTTCACTGCCAAAGACGACCGGTTCTTGGAGGTGATCATTGTCGACGACGGATCAAACGACAGTTCTAAAACAATCGTCAAGACTAAGTATCTGACGGCGTTTCCAAAATTCAAGCTGATTACGAACAACCACCAAGGAAAAGCTTTTGCCGTCCTGACTGGCATCAAACAAGCCAAAGCAGATTGGGTGATGTTTTCCGATATTGACCTGGCAACGCCGATCGAGGAAGCCGATAAATTAATAAAAGAAACCGGCGGCTACGAAATCGTCATTGGCTCAAGAAACTCCTACCGCAAAGGGGCACCGCTTCTCAGGAAAGTTATGGCTAAAGGATTTATTGTCCTAAGAAACTTGATCATCGGTTTGAAGGGAATCAAGGATACCCAGTGCGGTTTCAAGATCTTTGAAAAAAAAGCCGCCATGAAAATTGTTTCCGGCTTAAAAGTTTTTCACAATAACAGAAAGGCAAAAGGTTCTTCCGTCTCGGCCGGCTTTGACCTGGAATTCATTTTCCTTGCCCAAAAGTTTGGTTACCGCATCAAGGAAGTCCCGGTAATTTGGCGCCACGTCGAAACAAAAAACGTCAACTTTATCACCGACTCGCTGGAAACGCTCAAGGACATTTTTAAAATTAAATACCTCGCCATCACTGGCCAATATGATAAAAAATAAATCGGCAGTCTATTTGATTTTATTGACGATATTGTCGGCGATTTTTATCTTTTATAAATTTACCCTCATCCCAAAATTCCTCACGTTCGACGAAGTCGAATTCACAAAGTTGGCTTTGTCCCTTGACAACAAACCATACCTTCCCTACTCAACCCTAGCCACCGGCCATGCCACCTTATACTTTTATATTATTCTGACTTCGCTGAAAGTTTTCGGCGTCAATACTTTTGCCTTGCGGTTGCCGTCGGCGGTTTTTGGAATCTTAAGCGTCATCGTCTTTTTCTTAATCACGAAATTGTCGTTCAAGGAAAAAACATTTATGCCCATCATATTGACAGTGGTATTTTTGACGTCGCGCTGGTTTATTGATTTTTCCCGCTTCGCCTTCGAACCGACGTTGTTGCTTTTCCTGGAGCTCGTTTCAATTTATTTCCTGATCAGTGACCAATCGCTATTCCTATCCGGATTATTTGCCGGGCTGGCGTATAACTCTTACACGCCGGGGCGGATATTCTTTTTGCTGCCAGCCGGTTTTCTTCTGATAAAAATGATTAGACAGTCCATCAATAAACACATAGACAAACGGCTGATAAAACAGTTTCTGCTCTTTATCGTTCCTTTCTTGATTACGATAGCACCGTTGACCATATATCTCAACACTCACATCGATACCAGGATAGATCAGCTTTTTTTCTGGAGAAATCATCAAATGACGCTCAGCCAAAAAATCAGCGGCACCTGGCAAAACATTTCCTCGCTGTCTTTGATGTTTTTTGTCAAAGGCGATATGAACGGCAGGCATAACTACCCTGGCAAACCGGCCTTGAATCCGGTACTGGCCGGACTATTTTTAATAGGATTGGTTTATTGTCTGATCAACTACAAAAAAAAGTTCAATCTGCTTTTTATCGTTTATTTTTTTCTATCGATGGCGCCGAGTATCCCCATCTACCCCTGGGAGAACCCGAGCATGTTGAGGACGTTTACCGTCATTCCGTCAATTGTATATTTCATCGGTCAAGGCGTCTTACTTATAGTCCGGTCGACACAAAAATTCGGCAAAACCAAACTGGTTTGGTCAATCATCACTGCCCTGATCGTCATTTCTTCCTTCTACGAAATCCGCACCTATTTCAAATATCAGTCAAAAGTCTTTGAGAGTGCCTTTGAGATAAAGGTTCCTTTAAAAAAGGCCATCACCCAAAAAAATCCGTATGAAAAAAACCTATAAGATTATCATCTGGCTATTCATCGTTTCGCTGTTCTTGCGAATTTTCCAACTTGATCATTTCATTTCTTACCACCAGGATCAAGTGCGCGACCTCTTCTACGTTAAACAACACTTCGAACAAGGAAAGCTGATTCTTTTGGGGCCAAAGGCTTCCGTCGGCAATTTCTTCCTTCCTCCCTTTTGGTATTACTTGATGAGCATCGCCTATGTTTTTTCAAAGTCGCCTCTGGCGCCGGCCGCTCTGACCGCCATCCTGTCCTCTTTCGGAACCGTCATTATCTTTGTGTTCGTTAAAGATTTTTTTGACGAAAAGATGGCTTTCCCGGCGGCGATTTTATACGCGGTTTCACCGCTGTCGATCGAATACTCAAGATTTGCCTGGAATCCCAATCCGATACCTTTTTTTGTCCTCCTGACTTTTTTCTTTCTATATCGTTTCCTGTTCAAAAAGGATAAGTCCAGTTTTTACTGGGGAACCGTAAGCGCCAACCTGGCCTTCCAACTCCACTACCAGGGGCTGGTGAT
>JAMCTE010000023.1:10905-38965 GCA_023381015.1 Patescibacteria group bacterium
AAAATCATTTCCAAAACACCTTAGGGATCGTGGCTTTTTTGCTCAAATCCCAGGCCGTCAATAAATTGAAACTGTTCGGAATTCCTTTTTTTGTCAAATTCATCTTTAACGAATTTTCCTTTTTCCTCGCCCGGGTAATGTTTTTCAAAGATCAGATTCTCGGCTATGCCTCTCTTTTTGTTTTATTTATCTCACTATTTATTTCGCTGTTGAAATTTTCCAAGCTACCAAAACCACACCAGATCCTTAACTGGTTTATGTTTTTTTCGTTTGCCATGCTCTTTTTTTATAAAAATTCTTTGATTGACTTCTATCTTTTGTTTTTGATACCCGTGGTCATTGTCTATTTCGTCACCACTTTTAAAACGTACGTCGGATATAAAGCGTCGTTCGTGCTGATATCGGTAGTCGTTTTGATCAATCTCTATAAATCACCCGCCTTCGGCAACTTCGACAGCACCTATCTATGGGCCAGCCGGTCAATCGATAAAATCACCGATCAAAAAAACTACTGCCTTTCCTATAATATTTTTCCTCAAAATTTCATCGAAAGCAAATACCGGTATATGATGACTTTGGCTAAAAATCAGCCGACATACCAAAATTGTGACAACATCATGTTTTATCGTTGCGACCCAAAAGTAAAGGTGGGCTATTACATCTGTGAAAACGCCCTGTGCCCGCAAAAACCCGTAGATTTTACCAGGGAAAAATTAATTGATATGAAACCATACGAATCTAATGTTAAAATATATCAACTGACATTTTGATATGTTCGACATTTTCAAAATATTCGCATATTTGAAAAAAACCTTTTCTAGGAAAGATATTTATCTGCTGATATTTATCTTGATTCTCTTTTTCTTCACCCGCCTCGTCAATCTGGATAAATTTCCGATTTTCTCCGATGAGGCAATTTATATTCATTGGGCAAAAGTCGCCTGGCACGACGCCAGCTGGAGATTCATTTCTTTAACAGACGGAAAGCAACCGCTGCAAACCTGGGGAACGATCCCATTTCTGAAGCTTTTCCCCAATAACGCTCTTTTGGCCGGGCGTCTTTTTGGTGTCGCCGGAGGTTTACTCAGCCTGATTGGTATTTTTATCCTCCTCATGTCGATGTTCGGGAAGAAAACCGCTTTTATCGGCTCTTTCCTTTACGTTTTTACCCCATACTTTCTTTTTTACGAAAGGATGGCCCTCGTCGATTCTTGGGTCAACGCCGGTTTCATCTGGATATTTTTACTCCTCTATTACCTGGTTGAAAATCAACAGCTGTCAATGTCTTTGCTTCTAGGATTAGTCAGCGGCATATTCTTGCTGGCCAAATCTTCGGTGAGAATTTTCCTGATGTTGGGTATGATTTCGCCTCTCCTATTGCTCAAAAAAAATCTGAAAAAATTTTTTCACGAAACCTTTAACTACTATATTCTCCTGGCGATCGCTGCCGGCATTGCCATCGTCATATACAATGTCCAGCGCCTGTCGCCGTTTTTCCACTTCGTCGCCGAGAAGAATTTGACCTTCGTCATGAGCTTTCCGGAATTTTTCAAAACTCCATTCCAATATTTCTGGAACAATTTGAGATACACCCCTCTTTACATCATATGGGAGATGGGATTTGTCCTCGGCCTCATCGGTTTAGCCGGCTTGATCAAATTAATTAGAAGTGACAAAAAACTTGGCGCTTACTTTTTTTTGTGGATACTGCTGCCTTTTATTGCCATAGTTTTTTTCACAAAAGTCCTTTTCCCCCGTTATTTAATCTTTTTTGCTTCATTGCTTTTGATCCTGGCCGCCTACTACCTGTCAGAGAAAAAACGGACGATACTTTTCGTTTTTATCTTCCTTTCTGTCCTTATTTTTGATTCCACCATGCTGTTTGCCTACCAATATATTCCATTTCCGGCTGTCGACCGTGGCCAATACATCGAAGGTTGGCCGGCAGGCTGGGGTATCAAAGAAACGATGGACTTTGCCAGACAAAAAGCCAAGGAGAAACCTGTCGTCATCATTGCCGAAGGCAATTTCGGCATGGCCTCTGACGTTTTGGATGTTTTTCTAAAACCGGGCGACAACATAACGATCAAAGGTTACTGGCCTTTGGACGAAAGGCAGCTTTACGAAAATCAACCATTATTGAAAGATCACTACGTCTATGTCTTTTTTTCGCACCGGGAACAGTTTCCTGACATCTGGCCGATTAAACTGATCAAGAGAATCACCAAACCGGGCGATCAATCTGATTTTCACTTATTTGAACTTTTACCGAAACCTCAATAATGCCGTTTCCCCTACTATTCCTGCTGGTGGTCTTCTTTTTCAAAAATGCTTTCTCCATGGGTTTTTTTGGTGATGATTATTTTTTCTTAAAAATTAGCAAGGTCAATTACATAGCTGATTTTTTCAATTTTTTTTCCCCGGCCAAATCATATTTTTACCGCCCGATTCCAACCGAGCTCTTTTATTACGTCGTCAATTTGTCAAAAGGCAATCTATTTATTTCCCACCTGATGGTATTTACCGTCTATTTTATCGGCCTGTATTTTTCTTACCTTTCCATCTTTAAACTGACCAGGAACAAACCTTTAGCGCAACTGACAATTGTCCTTTATGCGATCAATTTCGTCCACGTTTTCCAGCTTTATCAACTGTCCACTTTCCAGGAAATTGCCTTTTATGCTTTCCTCAGCCTGTCATTATATTTTTTTATTGAAACAAAGTATTTGTTGAGCACGTTTTTTTTTGTCTTAGGATGCATGTCCAAGGAAACCGCGGTTTTATTTCCCTTATTTATAATCTATCTCTTCTTCTTTAGCAAAAAAATATCTTCAGCAAAGAAATATGTTTTTTTGTTTGCCCTGATTTCCATTGTCTTTGCTTTTATCTATAAATTTGGCGTCAACAGCGTCATTGCCATCGATACTTACAAAATTCAGTTCAATCCTCGTTTAGGATTGAATAATCTGTTATGGTATATCCTTTGGTCGTTGGGATTTCCTAATTTTTTGCCTGACTATTTCACCAGTATCTTTAAAAAACCGATCCCGGAATTCTGGAAAGTTTTAGCGAATAACCAGATAAAAATCTACTTGATAATTGTGCTCATCTATCTAGTCATTTTGCTGGTAGCTCTTATACTTTTGGTCTTGAAAAAAAGGCAACTATTAAAACAATTTTTCGTATATTTTTCCGTCTCGGCTTTTTCTTTCATTCTTTTTATTTCCCCGACCCTCCTGATTTTTCATAAATGGATGGTGAGATTGACCGTTCCCTTAATTTTTACCGTCTTTATAGAAGCATATCTGATTTTGTCTTTGATAAAAAACAAAGGGATTTACCGGATTGTAGGCTGGTCACTGATAATCATTTATTTTTTTATCAGTTGGTTTGGTATAGCAATCCACGAATCGTCCAGCTCTTATATGCTTGAAAGATCAATCTATAAAAATGCGTCGCTATATTTCAAAAACCACTACCAAAATATCAGCCAATCCCGTTATATCTATTTTCAGGATCCGTTGACAAAAAATTTTGACCCCTGGGGAGGATCGCAGAAATTAAAGGTCAGCTTCGGCGACCAAAATTTCCTCGACTATTTTTTCCCTGGCAAAAACCTAAAAGCGATTTACGAATTTGAAAACAAAAAAATACCTACTAATTCGGCAATAATAGAGTCCTTCGATGACATTCTTAAAACCAGTAAATGATATAATTAACCTTAATGAAAAAGTTCCTGCTGATACTCGTTTCTTTGTTAGTTATTTTTGTTTTAGGCAAGAACCTTCTTCCGTCAAATATTGCCTTCGACTATCATGATTCCACCCAACCGGCCAGAATCAAGGAATTCACTTACGATCTAAAGAACGGCCAGATCCCGCCAAGAATCGCACCTGGTTTTTCCTTTAATCTGGGATATCCTGTTTTTAACTACTATGCCCCCACCGCCTATTGGGTAACATCAGCCATTAACCTGTTGGGGATTGAGCCGATTAACAGCATTAAACTATCATTTCTTCTCACCGTCATTATTGGTTTTCTGGGGATGTATTTTTTGGGTAACGAACTGATCGGTTATCCGGCCGGCATCATTGCCGGAGCCTTATTGGTTAGCTCCCCATGGATGGCCGTCCAGATCTTTATCCGGGGCGATCTGGCCGAAGCTTGGTTTATCGCCCTTTTCCCCCTGACGCTTTATTTGATCAAAAAAAATTCCGACCACCAAAACAAACTCTTATTTTTGGCCACCACCTTGACAACCAGTTTATTTTTTACTTCCCATAATATCTTATCCTTTGTCGGGATGGCGATTTTGATCGTTTATGTTTTGATAATCAAAAAAAACTTATTGAGGGGTTTTGCCGTCATCATGCTGGCTTTTTTATTGGCGGGCTATTTTTTCCTACCCGCTCTGACCGAACTCAAATACACCCACGCAATTGAAATTGCCACCAAAGCCGGACCATACTCGAGCTTCCTCTGTTTAAAACAAATTTGGACCGGAGCCTGGGGGTATGGCGCCTCGGTCGTCGGCTGCGACGACGGCATGGCTTTTATGATCGGAAAGTTGATGATAATTTTAGCCTTTCTCGGCATTTTCTGGGGAATCGGAAACTTTAAAAAAATAAAAAACAAGTGGTTATTCTGTTCTCTAGTCTTTCTTGCTTTGATGTCGGCTTTCATGACTATTTACCAATCCGAATTCATCTGGAGAATATTCTACCCAATTTTAAAACTTTTCCAATTCTCTTGGAGATTCTTGGACATTACTATCCTAGCCTCGAGCTTGCTAGCCGGTTACCTCATCTTCAATAACAAAAATTTTTTTGTAAAAGCAGGGTTAACTTTACTGGTAATAGTCAACATATTCTATAACACCAAATTCTTCACTAAATTCCCGATGAGCGTACAAAAATTGACTCATGATCTTTTATCGAACGAATACATTACAACAAGCGTCGTCTACTATGTTCCAGAGTATTTGCCAATCACGGTTTCTTATAAAGATTGGTTGAATTACCAACCCAAAAAAACCAGCTATAAGATAGACCCGTACGTGAATAAGGGGCCTGTCGTTTCCAGATATTTTTTTCCTGTCTCGACCGTCAAAGACACCCCTTTTTACAAAGAAGCAATGACGCTGTTGAGCGGAGAATATATCCTCAATATCCATTATCTATCCTACTGGAAGATCTATGTCAACGACAAATTGTTCATACCGAAAAAATTTGACGATCTGGGCCGCCCCCTTGTCAATCTGACCTCTCCCTCGACAGTCAAAATAATCTATCAACAAACTCCAATTGAAGTCGCTGGAAACCTGATCACTTTGCTGACGGTAGCGGGCCTTCTCATCATCGTTTTCAATAAAAACTTATGGAAAAAATTGATGAAATAAGTACCGTCAAAAAAAAAGTCGTCGTTTCCACCTTGAGCCTTTTCTTTCAAAGCGGATACGCGGCCATTTTAGGCCTGGTCGCCAATCTGGTAATCACGATTCTTCTTAGCCCGACCGTTTTTGGAATCTATATCGCAACCCTGTCTATAATCGCAATATTGAATTATTTTTCCGATGTCGGGCTGGCGGCGTCTCTCATCCAGAAGGAAGTCGTCACCAGGGAAGACGAAAAAACCGCCTTTACCGTCCAACAAACGCTGGTCGGTAGCTTGGTGGCAATCGGTTTCTTGGCGTCGTCATCGATAAGAAGTTTCTATAAGCTGCCCGCCCAAGGGACATTCCTATACTGGGCACTACTGGGCGATTTCATGTTTTCTTCCCTAAAAACGCTGCCGTCGGTATTTTTGGAAAGAAAAATCCAGTTTGAAAAAATCGTCCTTGTCCAAGTCATCGAAAATACGTTTTTTTATTTGACGGTAATTATCCTAGCTTTGGTCGGACTTGGCCTGAACAGCTTCAGTTTTGCCGTCATTTTGAGATCAATCGTCGGCGTCACGTCCATTTATTTTCTCTCGCCTTGGAAACCCGGTTTGGGCATCAACAAGGATTCTTTCAAAAAACTGGTTTCTTTTGGACTGCCGTTTCAAGCCACTTCGCTTTTAGCCCTCGTCAAAGACGATCTTTTTACCTTGTATCTTGGAAAAGTGATTGGTTTCCAGGGATTGGGTTATATCGGCTGGGCAAAAAAATGGGCAGAAGCGCCAATCAGAATGATAATGGATAACATCAGCCGGATCTTATTCCCTCTTTTTGCCCGTTTCCAGAAAGACAAGGAACGGTTGAGCCGGCTGGTCGATAAAATCATTCATTACCAATCCCTCCTTATCTTACCGATGATCATAGGAGCCGCCCTCACCATGAGCCTTTTCATCGAAGTCATCCCCAAATATTCGAAGTGGTCTCCCGCATTGCCTTTGTTTTATCTATTCTGCGTCTCGGCAATTCTGTCTTCCTACTCCACACCATTCATCAATCTGTTAAACGGCATCGGTAAAGTAAAGATATCTTTCTATTTTATGGTGGGTTGGACAGTAGCAACCTGGCTTTTGGCACCGCTGTTGATCCACTTCTATGGTTACATCGGTTTTCCGATAACACTGATCATATTGTCATCGTCGTTTTTCATCGTCATCTACGAAACTAAAAAGATTGTCCAGTTCCACACCATCAAAGATATCTCTCCTTTTTTCGTTGCCTCTGTCATTATGGCAATCACCGTCAGCCTCTTTTTGAAACTGAATTTTTCTCATTTGCTTACTTTGCTTATTGCGATTGGCGGCGGTATAATAAGTTATCTTTTTACGGTCAGATATATATTTTCAATAGACATTTTATCGGAAATTAGATTTTTAATGAAAAAAAATGGATAAAATTTCCGCAATAATAGTCGCCAAAAACAAACCTCCTTATCTTTTAAAAACAATTGACTCAATAGTCGATCTAGCCGACGAAATCATTATCGTCGACATCGGCATCGACGGCCTTTTTAAAGAAGAGCTGAAAAGAATTGGCAAAGTAAGACTAATCGAAATGGATCAAGAAGTGCCATACGTCGAGCTCATCAGGGAAAAAACCAAAGACTTCTCTAAAAATAACTTTGTTTTTTTGCTTGATCCCGATGAAATCGTTTCCCCCCAATTAAAAGAACTCATCAAAACCAAATTACGAGACTATGACTACTTTAAAATTCCAAGGAAAAATATTATTTTTGGCCGCTGGATTAAACACAGCCGCTGGTGGCCCGATTATCAAATCAGGGTTTTCAAAAAAAACAAGGTAGTTTGGCCAAAAATAATCCACCGCCAGCCGAAAGTGGCTGGCCGCGGTTTTGAAGTCGAGGCCAAGGAAGAACTGTCCCTTATCCACCATAACTACAAGAACCTCGATGAATACTTGGACAAAGCCAAACGATACGCGAAGTATGAGGCGCAGGAACTTTATGATGATAAAAAAACCTATACCTTCTCCGATGCCGTCAGCCGGTCACTCAACGAATTCGTCAGCCGATATTTCGCCGCGGAAGGGTTCCGCGACGGCAACCAGGGATTTGTATTGGCGATACTGCAGTTGATCTACTACTTTTTCGTCTATTTTTATTACCTGGAGATGAAACAGTTCAAATCCAGCGACAAAATCGACGAGGCGGAATTCTTCCGCTCCGGACTCAAAGAAGTTCTCCACTGGAAGAAAAATAAAACGTGGAAAGATAGATTAATAAAGAAAATTTTATGATCGGCTTAGTGACGGTAAACTATAACCAATACCAGCTAACCAGAGAATTCCTTGACTCTTTACGGAAAGTCAAACAATCCAATGAAGCGACTGTTTTCATCGCCGACGTCTCGACAAAAAAAGAAGCTTTCAGTCTAAAAGATTATCCGATGAAAGTAATCTTGGTTGACCTGCCTAATAAAGGTTACGCTTTCGGGATAAACCAAGGCATCAAATACTTCTTATCTAAAAAAATCAATCGATTCTGCGCAATCAACAACGACGTTTCCTTCGACGGAAATTTTGTCGTCGAGGCGGAGAAAGGTTTTGTAAAAGCTGACATTTTCGGAGGAAAAATCTATTACGCACCGGGATACGAATACCATAAAACATATAAAAAAAACCAGTTGGGAAAAGTCGTCTGGTACGCCGGAGGCATAAATGACTGGAAAAATGCTTTCACCTTCCACCGCGGGGTCGATCAAGTCGACGACGGCAAATTTGACCGGTTCGAAGAAACCGACTTTATTACCGGTTGCATGATGTTTTTCAACAAAAAGGTCACCGATAAGGTCGGATTCTGGGACGAAAAATATTTTCTTTACTATGAAGATTCTGACTTCTGCGAACGGGCAAAACAATCAGGTTTCAAACTTTATTACAATCCAAAAATAATCATATATCATAAGAATGCCCAATCGACCGGCGGATCCGGATCGGCACTGCACCAAACTTATCAAAGAAAGAACCGGTTCATTTTCGGGCTAAAATATGCGCCGTTTAAAACCAAGATTCACCTAATCAAGAATTATTTATTAAGAAAATGACCGCGATATTATTTTTAATATCATTTTTAACAAGACTGATATTCCTCTATCATGGTTTTCCCTCGATTACCCATGACGAAGCCGACTATTTTATCAATAGCTATCTTTTGGCAAAAAGCGGGACCGATATCCTAGGAAACAGGTTGTTTTTGACATCGGGAATACTGAATGCTACTTCGGCTATCCCTGTTTACATCGGCAGCATTATCTTTTTATTCCTCGGCAAATCTATTATAATTTCCAGACTGCCATTTGCCCTCTTGAATTCCTTTACTCCGGTAGTATTTTATTTGATCCTAAAAAAACTGACCAACAACAAAACTTTTTCTGCTATCGGGTTCATAGTTTTCAATTTTTCTCCTTGGTTTTCTTACCTATCCGCCCAATCAGCCTTTGATTCACCGATCTCCTTGCTGTTTTACCTGTTGGCATTTTATGTTCTTTTGACCAACATAAAACCAATAAAAAAATATCTTTTATTTTTGGCCCTGTCATTTCTTTCTTTTAATTCTTATATGGGCATAAAAACCAGCTTTCCTTTTCTCATCTTTACCGCTTTATTGACAGAGTCAATTTATTTTAAGAAAAAAATTTATTTCCGCCAGATTGCCAAAAAAATAGCTGTTTCGTTGATGGTTTTTGCCGTCTTTTTCATGATGGTCGAAATTGCTCCAGGTTCATGGCAATTTCAATCCAGGCTCAAGGAAAAGCTTCTTCCCTTAAACTCAAAAATTCTCTCGGGAAGAGTCTTAACAGAAAGAAGCATTACTAATCAGCAATCTGTCGTTAAAAATCTGATTGCCAATAAATTGACTGCTTTTTCTTCGTTGTTCTTTGAGCAATACATTGATGCTTTCAATCCTTATTTTGTCTTTGTCAAGGGGGACCAGCACGTCATATACGGAACAAATTATATCGGCCTGTTCTACCTGTTTGATCTTTTTTTCCTGGTCGCCGGTTTTTATTTCGCTGATGAGGTGCTCAAGTCAAAAAAGAGCATCGTCGTTCCTTTTTTCTTGATTTTTGTATTTGCCGCCATTCCGCTCGGATTGACGATCGACACGCCAAACATATCGATTCGGGGCTACCCGCTGATTATTGCCTATGTCTTTTTTATTTCCGTTGGGGTGTTCCAAATCGGTAGAATCATCTTCAAGACCGAGAGAAAAACCTTGTTAGCCATTGTTGCGATCTACCTCGTTTCCTTCATTTTCTTTTTCACTCTTTTTCAAGTCATCATAAAAAATGCGTCTGCCGACCAATGGCACATAATGGAAAAAGTGCTTTCTGCAAAACTACACAACCTGGCAGCAAAAGATCCAAACCAAAAAATTATTGTTTATGTCAATGAACCAAAGGAAACCCTGCTTCTTTATCTTTTTTATGAGGAAAATGATGCCGGAGTGATAAGGAAATCGCTGTCAAACGATAACTATTCTGTTGGTAACCTAGAATTTTCGTCTCATTGCCCCCAAGCAAAAATAAAAAATACTTTCCAGATTCTCCATTCCCAGCGCTGCCCGGTTAACACCAAAGTATTCACTCCGGAAGTCCTTGTCCCGCCGGTCAATAACCTCTCTCCGGCCTATTTTTTGTTAAAATAGAACCTAATGGATAAATTAAAAACAATTGTTTTTCTGGTCCTGGTCGGTATTTTTATATACCTGCGCTTAGGACCGATCTTAAACCAAACCGTTCCCTACACCTACGATCAAGGCAGGGACTTCCTTAAAGCTCAGGAAATGATAAAAGACAAACACTTGACCTTCATCGGACCGACGACCGGTATCCAAGGAGTCTTCCATGGAGCCTGGTGGTATTATTTTTTGGCGCCTCTTTATCTGATATTTAACGGCTGGCCCCAAGGTTATTATTTGGGACTATTTTTCATAAACCTTATTGTCAATCTTTGGTTTTTCCGCTTTTTGAAACGCGATTACGGTTTTTTGACAGCAATATTTTTTTTGGGGCAATGAGACGAAAATTCTAGGTTCATCAACACCTCTTTTTATGCCAGTAACAATACCTTGGCCCCGCTTTTCGTTTTAACATTAATTTTTGCCCTCTACCAATACTTCGACAAAAAAAATCCCTATTACGCGTTTATGATCGGTCTTTCTCTGGGATTTATTTTGGAAACCGAGTTGGCATTTGGCTTATTTTTAATTCCGGCATTCGTCATCGTTTATTTATTATTCAAAAAATTAAAGGATTTCCCTTATTTTCTGATTGGATTAATCGTTCCATCGATCCCGCGTTTGCTCTTCGAGGCTAAAAATAATTTTTTACAAACCAGGTCTTTGATCACCCAACTCACGTCTGCAAAAGAAACCCACCCTCTCCAATTTAGTGCAGCCGTGGTGGAAAGGACACGGTCTTTCTGGCAATATTGGACGGGGATCTTCTACCATCAGGAATTATTTATTTCTGTCGCTTTCCTGGTTTTTTTAGTTATTGCTATTTTCTTTATAAAAAAATCGTCAACAACAAAGAAAACCTTATTTGCGTTTTTGGCTATTCTTCTCGTTATCGTTTACGCATTCTCAATTCTTTATAAGAATAATTTTTTCTGGAGCTATTACTTAGATGGAATCCAGTATATCTTTCTTTTTTTGCTGGTGTCAGGATTTCATTTTCTCGAAAAAAACAAAAAAACCACCTGGTTGCCTGTCGGTTGCTTGATCATAGTCATCGGTATTAATTTGTTTGTCTTTTTTAAAAATGCCACTAACAAAAATAAAGTTCCCCTTTTAGGGCTGAGGGCAGACAATCAAATCATCAATTATCTGGTTGATGCGTCAAAACACCAATACTTCTGTTTAAACATATACACGCCTCCGGTAATTCCCTATACTTATATGTACCTCCTTTCTTACTATGCCGATCAGGGAAAGATCATCTATCCAAAAGAAGACTTCGTCAACAACCAATGTTACTTTTTAATAGATCAAGATGAATACCAATTCAGAGTTGACCAGTGGAGAGAAAAAAATATTCCCGCCGAGGCTGAAAAAGAAAAAACCATTAAATTCCAAAACGGTTCCGTCATCGAACTATGGACAAAAAAATAACGATTTTCCTATTGTTTGTTGTTGTAGGAATTTTTCTGTTTTTCCATTTTTATAACATCGATAAAAGGATCGGTTTCGGTTGGGATCAGGAATCATATTCGTATCAGGTTGCAAATATCATCAAAAACCACAAACTAACCTTGATAGGACCGCGCAGCGCCGACATTAAAGGATTCTTTCTCGGTCCGTATTTTATTTATTTGTTGATCCCATTCTATTTATTGACACACCTTCACCCTTTTGCTCTCACTATTTTCGTTGTTGTTTACAATTTATTGTTTTTATTGGCTTCATTAATCTTACTTACTAAAATTTTCGATTTTTATACCGCTATCCTATTTTTATTGTTTTGGTCCATTAATCCGCAGTTAGTGTCTTACGATATCGTTCCCTGGAATCCGATCTTTATCGCTTTGGGATTTATCATTTGCTGGTATTTGCTCAAAAAAATCCTAAAAAACAACAAGATAAAGGATTGGGCACTCTTGGGATTGCTGTCCGGAATAATGATAAATTTCCATTTTTCATTTATTTTTGTTCTTGTTTTCAACGGTACATTCATTTTAATCATGGAGACAAAAAATAAATTTAAAGACTGGAAAAAAATCATTACCGCTTTGGCGACTTTTGGATTAACTTTCCTTCCCCTGGTGCTATTTGACCTAAGGCATGATTTTCTCAATGCTAAACTTTTTATTGATTTTTTCTTCGGTGCTCACAACCAAGTCGCGCACGACATATACACCTGGATGCCCGTATTTAACAACATGATCAAACCCGTTATTGTTTTATCGGAAAATTCGGCGACGATTACTCTTTATCTTTTGATTTTAGTCATGATTGCTTATTCAATCATCAAGAAAAAAGACTCTTATCAAAAAACCTTCTTTTATAGCGCATTAGTAACGTGGCTGATTTTTCCGGTTTTTTTTACCATATACAGCAAACGGCCATCGGAGTATTATTTCCTTTTTGCGATGCCATTAATCTATCTGTCGATAATTTGTTTTTTTTCCGACATCAAACTGAAATATTTATCTTTGTTTTTAGCTTTTTTGCTGCTGATTTTAAACTTCGGGGAATTAAAATCAATAACCGGGAGTTATCCTTTTGGATTGTACTATAAAGATGCTGCCGTCAAACGGCTAGCCACAATCGTCAAAAATAAAACCAAATTGAACGTCACTATAAAAGTACCATTGGGGGAAAATAACGGCTATAATTACCTTATCGAATATTATCGAATCAAGCAGAGCGGAAATTTTAACGATCCGCTGATCGAAATTATGGTTCCTCCCCAACCAGGAAATATAAAAATTGGAACAATCGGCCTAAAGATCCCCAAGGAACTAAAATGACCAAAAATAACATCAGCATTCTGATCTATACTCAAAAGGGCGACAAGAACATTAAAGACTGCCTGAAATCAGCCAAAGAATTGTCAGACAACGTCATTTTCATTTATCCTGATGACAATTTTGTCGAAACCGTCAGACAAACCGGCATTAACCAGGCAAAAACCGATTGGGTATTAATCCTGGACGCCGACGAAAGGCTGACTAAAGACTTGGCAAACGAAATACGCCGCGTCACCTCACAAACGTCAAACAAAACATATTACAAAATCCCCAGGAAAAATATTTTCGGTAAAATTAAGTGGCTCCAGCACGGTGGCTGGTGGCCGGACTATCAAATACGACTGATCAATAAAAAATACTTTGTCAGTTGGCCAAAAAGAATCCACTCCACACCAATAGTCAGGGGAAAAATCGGATATTTAAAAAGTCCATTCCTCCACTATTTTCACGGCGACCTGGAAAAAATGGTTCAAAAAACAATAGTTTTTGAAGACATTGAGTCTCGGTTACTTTATAAATCAGGAAAGACCGCGCGAACCACGACATTTTTCCGCAAATATTTCGCCGAGCTTTGGAGAAGATTATTTAAAACGTTCGGGTTTTTAGATGGGCCTTTCGGAGTGATTGAATCAATCTACCAAGCATTTTCAAAAACCATTACTTATTTATTTTTATATGAAAAAAGGAATAAAGGTCGGTCTGTATGATCCGTACCTAGATACGCTCGGAGGCGGAGAGAAGCACATCCTTTCCATAATCAAGGTCTTCGCAGAACAGCACGCGGAAACGTCTATTTTTTGGAACAAAAATTTGACCAAAGCAATTGCCGACCGATTTTCGTTTTCATGTTTCGAAAAAACAAGATGGCTACCGACAAGTTTATTGTCGTCTTCTCTTAAATCCTTGCTAACGCTAAAAAACTTTGACTATTTTTTTTATGTCACCGACGGCAGTTATTTTGCCTCCTCGGCAAAAAATAATTTTGTCTTTTCAATGGTCCCCGACAAAAACCTTTACGACCTTGGCTTAATCAACCGCCTAAAATTATTTAACTATAGATTCATTAGCAACTCACCTTATACGACAAGATGGCTTAACGGATTCGGACTGAAGCCGATTACCATCACTCCTTATGTCGATGAAAAACTATTTTCGGCCCCATTTTCAAAAAAAAATATCATTCTTTCTGTAGGCAGATTTTTTACTCAGTTACACCATAAAAACCAGGAAAAAATCATTGATTTTTTTTGGAGGCTAAAACAACAATCGCCGCTATTCGCAGACTACCGACTGATTTTAGCCGGCGGATTAAAAAAAGAAGACGGAAAGTATTTCGACAAACTAAAATCGCTTGCTAGTAAGGACCAATCGATTATTTTTAAACCAAACGCTTCTGTCAATGAACTCTATAAATTATATGGGGAGTCTGCCTATTTTTGGCACTTTACCGGTTTGGGTGTCGACAAAAAGATCAATCCTGAACAGGTCGAACACTTTGGAATTGCCCCTCTTGAAGCTATGGCTTCTGGTTGTATCACATTCTGCCATAACTCAGGCGGCCCAAAAGAAATCATCAGCGATAACAAAACCGGGTTTCTTTTCGACAACGAAAAAGAATTGGTGACAAAAATGATCAAAACCGAAACAAATCCCGATTTAAAGAATAAGATTGGCAAAAACGGTAAACTAATGGTTGAAAGCGGTTACAATTACCAAGTCTTTAAAAAAAGAGTCCTAGATAATTTATGAAAAAATTTCCCGTTTCCATTATCATCCCCGTCTACAAGAATTATGAAATGTTTTTCCACTACCTTGAAATAAACAAACCATACTTCCAGGGATGCGAAGTCATAATCATGAACGATTATCCGGAAACAAGTATTAAAAACCGGGCAAAAAAAATCCATAGCGAGGCGGTCGTCGTCGACAATAAAAAAAACCTCGGTTTTGCAGGTAACGTCAACAAAGGCATCCAAAAAGCGACTCGAAAATATGTACTGTTGATCAATTCGGACGTTGTCCTACGAGATGACTCTTTTTTGAAAGCTATCAGCTATTTCGAAAAAGACGAAAAGCTCTTTGCCGTCGGCTTTGCCCAAGTGGAAAAAAACGGTCAGATCGTCGGTTCAAATCGGGGCTATTTCGGCTCCGGTTTGATCAATCATTCCTATCAACAGGTCACCGATCGCCAATCTTTAGTCGCTAATTTCTGGGCCGAAGGCGGCTCTTCAATTTTCAGAAGGAAAACGTTCACTGATTTAGGAATGCTGGATGATTTATTCAATCCCTTCTATTGGGAAGACGTCGACCTGTCTTACCGGGCATGGAAATCCGGCTACAAGGTCGGGTTTGCCCCGGAGATAAAAGTCGAACATCACCACGAATCGACGATCGGCAAATACTTCGACCAAGGCAGAATAACAAAAACGGCTTTCAGAAACCAGATAATTTTCAACTGGAAAAACCTCAGTGATGGAAATTTGATTTTTAACAATCTAATCAATATTCCAAAATACGTTTTTAAAGCAGGTTTTTTCGACGCCGTTTTGAAACTGCCGCAAATTTTAAAAGCAAGAAAAAAAATTGTAAAATTATTTAAAAAAACAGACAAGGAAGTATTGGATATATTTAATAATTAAAGTCATTCCGGCTTACGCCGGAATAATCCAAGTTATTAATTGGATAATACAAACTTGATCCCGACTTCCGTCGGGATGACAAAATGTGGAATATGAAAAAACATTGGCCGCTAATTCTAGTTTTTATAATCAGTTTATTATCAGTCGGATTATTCCTATATAGGCTGACTGCTTCTCCCCCCAGCCTGAATGCCGACGAAGCCGCCAACGGCTACGACGCCTATTCGATCTTAAAAACCGGCAAAGACCAATACGGAAATTTTTTACCTTTAAGATTTAAGTCTTTTGGCGACTACAAGCTGCCTCTCCTGACTTATTTGGCCATACCTTTCATAAAAATCTTCGGCTTAAATGAATTAGGAATCAGGATGGTCAATCTGCCTTTTGTTTTTCTGTTTCCGATTGTCGCGTTCTTGCTAAGCAATGAACTCTTCAACAAAAAAAATGTCAGCATATTCGCAGCAATATTCGTCGCCTTTGCGCCCGGGTTACAACTTTTGGGGAGACAGGCTCACGAAGGTTATTTGACGGCTTTTTTGTTGACCTTGTCCTTCTACCTTTTCTTGAAATTTTATAAAAAACAGCGGTTGCTGAACTTTGCCGTTTTTTTCTTAAGCTTTTTGCTGATGATGTTCGGCTACCATTCTTCCCGACTTTGGGCTGGCTTTTTTTTCCTGCTCTTTATATTTTTTGTCGTCAAAAAGAAAATCAACTGGCTTTATCTGGCCGGTTTGATACTGGCGATCGGGATTTTTGCCGCCACCGATTTGACCAATGGTCCTTCCCGGGTGCAAAACCTACTATTTTTTAACAATATCGGTTTTACCCTAAAAATAAACGAATTGAGGTCGGAAGGTGGAAGCCGCCTCCTGTACAACAAGATTACCGTCGGCGCCAGAGAAGTTATTAATCAATATTTGGACTATTTTTCACCGCAATTTTTGGTCATTAATGGGGACGAAAATTATCGTTTCGGATTTCCGGGCGTTTCTCCTGTCACTCCGATTGAATTTATATTGATGTTTGTCGGACTATATTATCTTTTTAAAAATAAGGAAAATTGGCGCTACCTGGTGACAGCCCTGTTATTGTTTGCTCCTATTTCAGGTGCCCTAACTTGGGCTGGCTTATCCGTTACCAGGACGATTTTCATTTTTGTTCCCGTGCTGATAATTTCTGCGTACGGAGCCGTCAACATCCTCAACAGAAAAACCGGTTGGCTGATTGTTTTGTTTTTTATTTGTTACTTGTCGCTCTTATTCTATTCCTGGGATTTCTACCTATATCATTATCCAAAACGGGCCGTCGTCCTGAGAAGCTGGCAAGCTGGATATAAAGAACTGGTTGACTATGTTTCCACCAATTACAAACAATTTGATCACTTTTATATTACGAAAAAAAACGGTCAACCATACATTTTCTTTCTTTTTTATCTACATTATCCGCCGCAGCTCTATCAAAAACAGGCCAAGCTGAGCGCACCCGACCAATACGGTTTTGGACAAGTAGAGAGCTTTGATAAGTTCACCTTTGACTTGCCGCAGAAACCGGTAAAAAATTCCGCCATCATCGGATTCCCTGATGATTTTCCCGATAGTGAAAAATCACGGTTAAAGAAAATTACCGTCGGCACGGAAACAATCTTTTTGATTAAGGAAGTCAAATAAAAGTCAAGGCAACGATAATATTGTAGAAGGCATGAATAAGAATCGGCGTCGTTAGACTTTTACGCTGCAGAAAAATCAATCCGTTTATCATCGACAAGAGCAGGTCGGTCGTCATAAACATCAACAACGTCCTTCCGTTGATACGCGGGTCAGTAAAAAGAATCGGCACGTGGATAAAAAAGAAAAGGACGCTGGCAAAAAAAGTCGAGGTATAAATATTTTTGGATTCTTCATAAAGTTTTGTCAAAACAAAACCCCTCGATAGAATTTCTTCTGTTATTCCTGTCGCCAAAGCCATGACTATAATCACTAACAAGTTGACCGGTCCGGGGAAATGGTTTAAAAAAATTAACTTCTGGCTCCTGATGTACACTGCCAGGATTGCCGTGAGAAGGAATACCCCACCGATTACCAGGCTGTTGAATAGATCCCCCATGACCACTTTTGGTTTCAGGTTGAGGTGGATGCTTGGAAAAAAAGGTTTTTTGTCAACCGTCCTGATGTAATAATATACCGGCAGGACGAAAACTAAAGGCTTGGCAATAAACTCATCAAACCACTGAGGCATCTTGAAATAAGTCCGGTATATCGCCCATACTATCAAAATCACCGCCCAGAGGTTGAGGGCTCGTTGGGTCGGAGTGATTTTTTGTTTCATAATACTATTATTCCAGAAAATCTTTCAATTTGCGCGCTCTGGTTGGGTGCTTCAGTTTTCTAATCGCTTTGGCCTCTATCTGCCTTATCCTTTCTCTCGTTACCCTGAATTCCCTGCCTACTTCCTCAAGGGTTTTAGACTTGCCATCCTCCAGTCCAAATCTCATCATCAGCACTTTTTTTTCTCTGGGTGAAAGGGTGTCCAGGACTTTGTTTAGGGCATCTTTGAGTAGTTCTCTGGAAACCTTGTCATAGAGGGTCGGTTGATTGACGTCGGCCACGAACTGCTCCAAAGTCGCCTCCTTGTCGTCACCCACCGGGGTCGATAGCGACCTTGGCTGTTGGGATATTTTCATCAGGTTTTCAATTTCATCAGTCGTCATTTCCATTTCTCTGGCGACTTCTTTCACCGTTGGCTCCCGTCCGAGCTTCTGGATTAACCGTCTTTGTGTTTTATAAAAACGATTGATGTGGTCGACCATGTGGACTGGGATCCTAATCGTTCTTGACTGGTCGGCAATCGCTCTAGTGATTGCCTGCCTTATCCACCAAGTCGCATAAGTGGAAAATTTAAAACCTCTCCTCCAATCGTATTTTTCAACGCCACGAATCAACCCTTTGTTTCCTTCCTGAATCAAATCCAAGAATGATAACCGACGGCCGAGATATTTCTTTGCGATAGAAACTACCAGTCTCAAGTTGGCTTTGGTTAATTTTTCCTTGGCTTTTTCGTCGCCTTTTTCATATTTTTTGGCTAAAGCAATCTCTTCGTCAAAAGAAAGAAGCGGGGTCTTGCCTATTTCCTTGAGATACATTTTAATCGGGTCGAGCGACTCGCCGTGTTTCAAAACAACCAACTGTTCGAGTTCTTTTTCGATTTCTTCGACCGACTTCCTTGCTTCGACTTCTTCTCTTGTCGATACCGTTTCGAAAATATCGATGCCTTTTTTTAAAGCAAAATCAAAAAACTCGTCGATTTCGTTGATGTGTTTTTCCGGATCCGGATAAACGAGAAGAATATCGTCCTGGACAAGAAAACCGTCATCTTTACCTTGATTGAGCAATTCCTTAAGAGTTTTTGGGTAGTGGTGTTTGATCATATGCTAAATTTTACTAAGACGGCAAGGTTTTTTCTACTTCTTTTAATGATTGGTTCAAGAAAACCAGCCTTTGCTTTTTTTTCTCGGTTTCTTGTTCGCTGAGCAGCTGTTTGATTTCTCTTTTAATCGAGTAGCGTTTTATTTCGTTGGACAGTCGGTTTATGTTCTCGTCTTCCAGCGGTTGCCCTACCGAAGCAAACAGGTATAACTCGTCAAACGACTGCCTCAATTCTGGAGTCAATTTGCCGGCAAAAGTATTAAGGAAAAAATTCCCGCCTTTTTTTTTAGCATCCAAAAATGTTTCGATAATTTTCTGGTGGGCCGGCAACAAAAAATCCTGGCTTTCAAGATGGCTGAAAATCCTGTTGCCCACCGCGAACGGATCGTCAGATTGGAAAATATAACTGAGGAGATACTTTTCGATCATAAGCTGCCTGTCTTCTTTAGATAAGGGCTGCGTCTTCGGCTTAAAACTTTTCAGCTGCTTATCCTTCCTTCTTATCGTCATCAACATACTTTCGATGCTTTCTTCGCTTACTCCTAAAATGTCGGCGATTTTTTTTACATAGTGTGATTTGACGATCGGGTTGGTGATTCTTTCGATAAAGGGAAGTACTTCGTCGGCGATTTTTTTCTTGGCGAAAGACGTTTCTTCTGGGAATTTGCGTTGAGCCGATTCGATCAAAAAATCATAGATTGGCGTTGATTTGGAGAGGGCTTTCTTGAAACCGGAAATGTCTGTCCTGACCGCTTCGTCGGGATCTTTTCCGATCTCCAAACGAACAATCCTGACTTCCAGTTCGAGCCTTTCCGCTTCCTCAATTCCTCTTTTGGTCGATTCCTCTCCGGCCGAATCAGCATCGAGAGTCAGAGTTACTTTCTCGGTATATCTTTTGAGAAGCAGTAGCTGCTCGTTGGTCAAAGCCGTTCCTTTGACGGCGACAAAGTTCGTAAAACCCGATTGATAAGGAGTAATCATATCGAACTCTCCCTCAACGACATAGACATTATTTTCTTTTTTGATAGATTCTTTCGCCAAGTCTATCCCGTACAAGGTTTCCCGTTTGTGGTAGGTGGGCGTTTCGGGAGTATTGATATATTTTGCTTCTTTAGACTTGTTGTCCAGATTCCTGCCGGAAAAGCCGATGATAAAACCACGGCTATCCTTGATGGGAAACATTAGCCTTCCCCGGAACCGATCGTAAAAACTACCCCGATCGCTTTTGACCAATAGCCCATTTTCCAGCATCTCTTCGTCGGCATACTTTTTCTTTTTCAGGAATAATTTAAGCGAATCCCAAGACTGGGGTGCGTAACCCAGTTGGAATCTTTTGACCGTTGCCGGTTTTATGCCCCTTGTCACCAAGTAGTCCATCGCCTTTCCGGCAAATTTTTCTTTCAAAAGGAGATAGGCAAAAAATTCTGCCGCCAGAAGATTCATGTTGAAAAACCTTTCCCTTTTCTTCCAGATTTTGTCTTCAAAACTGAAGCTTTTGAGAGTGACTCCGGTCTTCCTGGCCAACTCTTTTAGGGCTTCGATAAAAGTGATGTTCTCCCATTTCATGAGGAATTTGACGACGTCCCCTCCATCGTTGCAGGCGCCGAAACAATGCCAGATCTGTCTCTCGGGAGAAATCACGAATGAAGGAGTTTTTTCGCTATGAAAAGGGCAAATGGCTTTAAAATTCCTTCCATTTTTTTTTAGAGTTATGAAACTGCCGATATATTCAACGACGTCAAGCTTGCGTTTAATTTCTTCAACTGGATTGTCCATTGCTTCCATATTTTAGCACTATTTCCAATTTACTATTTGCTATTTTATAGCGAATATTTTATATTTAATTCATATGCTTTACCTTTTCATCGACAAGAAATCGATTAAATTACTCAACCTGAAAAAAACTCTCCTCGGCCAGGAAGAAACTTCTTTTTTCGAGAAAGACTATGAAACGCAGTTATTAGACAAAGGAAGACCCGCCAATATCGACCTATTGGCTTCCGCAATAAAGGAAGTCGTTGTCGGAGCTTTCTCAAAAATCAAAGGCGATAACCAGGTAGTACTCGTTCTTCCTCAAGAAACTTTCTTTTTCTTCCGTACCGAAGTTCCCACCGACATAGCTTTGAGTGCCCTAAATTCTTTTATCGGCGACAAGGCACGGTCGATTCTTCCTGTTCCGCCTGAGGATTTAACGGCCGATTCTTTCGTCAAGGATAACGAGGGACAAAAAGTGGTGACTTTCTTCGGCATCGGCAAAGAAACCTTTGAAGATTATCGGCAAACCCTATCATTGATCGATTTAAAAATCTCAACCATTATTCCGGAAACTTTGGCCTATTTCAAACTCTTCGAAAAAACCTTGCGCAGCGAGAAAAAAGAAAATATCCTTTACGCCGTCGTTGAAAAAGACCACATTTTCGGGTATCTCTTTGACAATTTCGGCCTTTTGGAGGAAACCAAATTTTCCGTTCCGCTTTCGGCGGAAAATACACCGGAAAAAATTTTGAAAGAAAAAGCCGAACAGCTTCTTCAGGAAAAAAAGAAAGTCAACAGAATCATCATCTCGGGCGTCGGATCGGACAAAATCAGACAAGACACTTTTACCAAATCGGTAGGCGTCTGGACTAATCCGTTGAAACGGATTGTCCCGACCTTCTATGAAGTCTACCTGAAAATGCTGGTCGTCGACCCAAATAAACCGCTGCCTATTTTGACGTTTGACGTCTGTTTTGGAGCTTTTATCTTTAACCAAGAAGACAAGTTTTCCGTAGTCAAAGGCGGTTTCAAGAGTTCGGCAAAAAAATCATTTTCCATGCCGTCTTTTTCGTTTCCCAAGAAAGAGATCTTGTTGTTTTTAGCCTCTTTCATACTTTCTTTCGGACTTTTTTACCTGATATCCAATATGAAAACGATCAAGTTGCCAATCATCGCCAAAAAAATTGCGCCAACGGTGACTCCAACCATGGCTCCTTCGCCGACGCCAACTCCTTCATTCAAAAAAGAAGATCTAAAAATCCAGGTCCTCAACGGCTCCGGCACCCCGGGTAAAGCATCGGAGATGAAAGACATCCTGACCAAAAAAGGCTATCAACAAATCATTACCGGAAATGCGGACAACTATGATTACAAAGTCACCGAAATTCAGGTAAAAGCATCGAAGTCACAAGCGTTAGATATGATAAAAAACGACCTAAAAGATTATCTGACGACATTCAAAGAGTCCGTTCTCCCTGAAGATAAAACTCCCGACGTGGTCATTATTTTCGGTAGTGATTTTAAGTAATCTCTTCTACTTTTGGATTTACTATTTTTTTATAATCTTCTGACATCATCGCAATTGAGTATCTACGGTCGCCGGCATTGAAAACAATCTTCTCGTTAAGGAATAATTTCGGATCGGCATAAACTTCGATATTGAAAAGATTGCCAAACGGAGGCACGCCGCCGATCTTAACCCCGCCCGTCAACCGATTTATTTCATCGGATGAGGCAAAACGGATGTTTTTGGCTGACAAGGCTTTTTTTACCTTACCATTGTCGAATCTAAGGTCTGCCGGAAAAACCAGCATAACGAACTTTTTATCGTCGTCATTATTTTTGGCGCTGATAATCATGGCTTTAGCTCCTTGGCCAAGCGTGTAACCTGGCCTCGTTTTGGCTGCTTCTTTGCTGGTGTGAACCTCACCATGTTCAAAAACCTCAAACCAAAAATGGTTTTCTTCAAGAACTCCCCTGATTTTGTAAACAACCGGATGATAATCCATATTGGGATTTAATTTTATATAATAGAAAAGAAAAATCAATTTATATGGAAAACAAAGAAGAATTAAAAAATAAACTCAATAACATCCTCGAGAAAGCCAATTTGCCTCAGAAAAAACAAGAGGTTAAAGATCTCGAAAAACTGTCCATCGCTCTTGATTTTTGGTCCGACCCGAAACGAGCCAGCGAAATCATGAAGCAGCTTACTGTCCTAAAAAAAGAAATCGATGACATCGAGATGACGCAACTTCTATTCGAAGACAACCAACTGGAACAAGCCAAGGAACTAATCGACAAGTATGAAATCTTGCTTTTCCTGTCTGGTCCTTATGATAAAGGAGGGGCTATTTTTTCTATTCAGGCCGGCCAGGGAGGAACCGAGGCGATGGACTGGTCAAACATGCTGTTTCGCATGTATGTCCGTTATTTTGAAAAAAAAGGTTGGCATTGGGAAGAAATCGATCGGGTTCCGGGTGACGAGGCCGGCATAAAAAGTTCAACCGTTAATGTCAAGGGCGACTTCGCCTATGGATATCTAAAATGTGAGGCTGGGGTCCATCGCTTAGTCCGTCAGTCACCTTTCAACGCCGACAAATTAAGGCAGACATCATTCGCTTCGGTTGAAGTCCTCCCCCAAATCGAAGACAAAGAAATCGCCATCAAGGAAGAAGATATCGAATGGCAGTTTTATCGATCGGGTGGAAAAGGAGGACAAAACGTCAACAAAGTCGCCACCGCGGTCCGTTTGATCCACAAACCGACCGGCATTGTCGTTTCGAGCCAGACTGAAAGATATCAGGGGGCCAACCGCGAAAGCGCCCTAAAGATTCTCCGCGCCAAGCTCTGGGCGATCGAAGAAGAAAAGAAGGAAAAAACCGTTGCCGGGTTCAAAACCGGAACGATCGCCTCTTGGGGAAGGCAGATCCGTTCGTACGTACTCCATCCATATAAACTAATCAAAGACCTGCGCACCGATCACGAAGAAAACAACACGGACAAAGTTTTGGATGGCGATTTGGACGGGTTCATTGAAGCCTATTTAAAAAATCCAAAATCATAAATTTCAAGTTCTAAATAAAATTAAATATTTAAATTTTAAGATTTAAAATTTATTTGTGATTTGTTATTTATAATTTGAATTTTTTCTTAAACACTGCTATCCTAATTACATATGGAAAATAATAATTTAATTCACAACCTGGATGGCAAACAAGTTACTCCCGGGCTGGGTTACGGAAAGTTTTTCGTCTTCGTCGCTTTGGCGGTCGTCATCGGTACGGCAGCAGGTTTTGCGATAACAAAAATGAAAAAAGCCTCACCACAAAATAATAGCATCAGCACTGCAAAAGCAGTCAAAACTGTCGGAATCGCCGACAAGAAAACTTTTAAGGACCAAGCCGAAGGCACTCTCAAAGAAGGAGGAATCGATGGCGAAGGGAGTTTTCACTTGGAAAGACCGGGTGGCCCATCGCAAAACGTCTATTTGACTTCAAGTACGGTCGACCTTTCCCAGTATATCGGCAAAAAAGTCCGCGTTTGGGGAGAAACTTTTTCTGCTGAAAAAGCCGGTTGGCTGATGGACGTCGGATTAGTTGAAATCTTGAAATAGTTCATAAAGTCCGTAAAGTTGTAAGGTTTATAAAGATAGATACTTTATGAACTTTTGAAACTTTATCGACTTTATAAACTTCTTATGATAGTTTTCGACAAGGTCTCTAAAAAATATCCTTTAGGAAACTTTGCCTTGAATGAGGTGTCTTTTGAGATCGACGACAAAGACTTCGTATTTCTTGTCGGACCATCCGGAGCTGGAAAAACTTCTATCATCAAATTGATCATGAGGGAATTTCTGCCGACTTCGGGTTCAATCGTCATCGATGAGGAGGACATTTCCTCGACCGGTTTTCATAAAGTCAACGCCTTAAGAAGAAAAATTGGCGTTGTTTTTCAGGACTTTAAAATTCTTTCCGACAAAAATGTTTTTGAAAATGTCGCCGTAACCTGCAAGATACAAGGACTAAGCTCCGGGGAAACCAAGGAAAAAGTCAGGGCAACCCTGGCTTTGGTCGGACTAAAAAATAAGGAAAAAGTTTTTCCGATTCAGTTGTCCGCTGGTGAGTTACAAAGAGTAGCGATCGCGAGAGCAATCGTCGGAGACAAGAAATATCTGGTCGCCGACGAACCGACAGGCAATCTTGATCCGAAAACCGCCTGGGAAATCATGAAGATCTTCAAAAAACTTGAAGGAGAAAAAACCATCATTATTGCCACTCACAACAGTGACATCGTCAACAGCTTAAAAAAAAGAGTCGTCGTCCTAAAAGAAGGAAAACTAATCAAAGATAGCCGGAAAGGAGGATACGACTTATGAAAGAAATTTTTATATCTCTTCGTCGTGCTCCGTACCAGTCGCTGACTGCTTTCTTGGTTCTTTTTTTCACTCTGTTCCTTTCGTTGACGCTTTTTGTATCCTTGAGTTTCATAAACGGCATCTTGAGTTATTTGGAAACGAGACCTCAGGTGACTGTTTATTTCCAAACCAAAACCCCGGAAAGCAACATTTTTAAGATACGTGATGAATTGCTGCAATCGGGAAAGGTTCTCTCTATAAAATATATCTCCCAACAGGACGCTTTCAATATCTATAAAAACCTCAACAAGGATAATCCTCTACTTTTGGAAATGGTATCGGCCGACATTCTTCCCCCGTCCTTGGAGATATATGCCAAAAAGCCGATCTACCTTCCGGAAATCGCCGAATACTTAAAAAAACAGGGCGACGTCGACGAAGTCCAATATCAGAAAGATATCGTCGACCGTCTTCTGACCTTGACCGGAATCTTGAGAAAAGGCAGTCTGATATTTTTCTCCTATTTGATCGTCATGTCCGTCATCGTCCTGACGACGACGACTCTTTTTAAGATCGCTTTGAAAAAGGAGGAAATCGAATTGTTAAAGTTACTCGGCGCCTCCAACTCCTACATCCGCCGTCCTTATATAAACGAGGGCCTGTTTATGGGTTTCACCGCCTCTACCCTGTCATTTTTAATCCTGCTCGCCGCCTTTCTATACTTTGACCCTTTCTTAAAAAGTTATTTGACCGGTGTGCCGAATCTTTCCCTCGACCTAAACGTAATCAAGCTGACTGTCTGGCCTTTTAATTTGGTCTTTTTTGCCTCAATGTATGGATTATCACTGGTGTTTGGTTGTACCATAGCGGTAGTTTCTTCCTTTCTTGCTACTAAAAAATACTTGAAGGTATAATTAACAGTAAAGTCATTATGGTCAAATTATTGAAGGTGATAATTTTTTCAGCGTTGTTGTTAGCGGCGATATTTTTTATCCGTAGAGTTAATGCTGTCGAATGTGATTTGAGCATCAATCCCAGCAACTTGAGTCAAAATGATTTAAATGAATACATATCAAAGTGCCAAGTTATCCTTAACAACTTGCAACAAACCGCAGCTACTCTCTCCCAGCAAAAACAATACATTGACACCCAGATTACTTTAACCCTAGCCCAGATTCAAGAAACCGAGCAAAAAATTATCCAAACTCAAAAAGAAATCGATATTTTAGGATCTAGAATCGAAGGATTAGATACCTCTCTTAATACCCTATCAACACTTCTCATTAATAGAGTTGTCCAAAGTTATAAACAAAGATCGATTTCCTTATTTAGCCTTATCTTTGACAGCAACAGCGCTAGCGAACTTTTGGAAAAGATAAAATATATAAAAACAGCAAGGGATGACAACCAAAAGCTGTTGGTCCAGGTTCAAGAAGCTAAATCTAATTTTGAAGAACAAAAAAACCTGAGAGAGGAAAAGAAAACTGAACTCAACCAACTCAACGAAACTTTGACAGTCCAGCAACAATCGCTCACAGCCCAAAAACTGCAGAAACAAAAGCTTCTAGACGAAACCAATAACGACGAAGCAACGTTCCAAAGATTGCTCGCGCAAGCCAAAGCCCAATTGGCTTCTTTCGGTCGATTTGTCCAAAGCCAGGGAGGGGCATCTCTTTTGAGCAATCAAACAGTCTGCGACGATTGGGGCTGTTATTATAACCAAAGAGATAGCCAGTGGGGTAACAACTCTTTAAATGGCACAGGATACACATTAGCTAGCGATGGCTGTTTAATTACATCAATGGCTATGATATATACTCATTATGGGTATAGAAATGTAACTCCTCAAACTATAAATAATAACCCACAGAATTTTGCTTCATATTATCCGGCATACCTCAATAGAACAATCACTGCTAACGGGGTTATGTCAACTAGAATTAGCTCAAGTATTGACAATGAATTAAGTGCTGGAAGACCTGTTGTGGTTGGAATAGGATACAACGGATGTAACCACTCTGATGGTTATTACGCTGACCATTTTGTAGTATTAACAAGTGGTTCAAATGGGAATTATAAAATGAATGATCCTTTTATACCAAATGGTCACAATATTTCTTTTTCTGATCATTATTCATCAATCTGTGAAATTGATAAAGTCAGTATGTAATTACTGATGCATTTTATAAAAAAATACTTACTCAATAAATCCAAAGCTACTACTTTGTAGCAGATAGTCCATAGACAAATCAACGAATAAAGAAGAAAATGACAAGCGAGCAAATATGAAACCAGCTGGTTTGATCATTTTCATGGCGTTACTTTTGATTTTGGCTTTTCCTGCAAAAACAGAGGCGGCTTTTTCTTTTCAGATAGATAAGATCTCCCCTGAAACCATTAGTTCAAATGAGGCGGAAATAACAGTCGGCCTAATTATCACCGATCTACCCAGCGAATCTTATTTCAGAGTCGCTTTCCAAAAAAGCGATGGAGCCAGCTATTTTGGCTATCTGAAAAACGATGCGGGCAACTGGGTACAAACGAGCGAAAACTGCAGCAATTTTTTCCACGTCACCGACAAAACTACCGCCAATCTGGAAATCCCGCTCAAGGTCGGAGACGCCCAGATCGAATCGGGAACTTATAACATAAAAGCCCACCGATATACCATGTCATGCAGTAACACGCCGGCGACCAATTCCATCCCTTTGACGATTGTCATGCCGACAACTGAACCAACACCGTCTCTTCCGCAACCATCACCAACTTTGCCACCCGCATCGCCAACCCAACAACCGACTATGACGCCAGCGGAACTTCCGACTCCGATCATAACGCCGACCGTTTCCTATAAAAAAATTTTCTTGTCCGAGGTCATGGTCCATCCCAACCCGGGTGAGAAAGAATGGGTCGAACTTTACAACGACAACGACTTTCCTGTCAACTTGGCTAACTGGTACGT
>JAMCTE010000024.1 GCA_023381015.1 Patescibacteria group bacterium
GATAATTAGGCCGACCGTTTCCTATAAAAAAATTTTCTTGTCCGAGGTCATGGTCCATCCCAACCCGGGTGAGAAAGAATGGGTCGAACTTTACAACGACAACGACTTTCCTGTCAACTTGGCTAACTGGTACGTAGACGATGTGGAAAACGGCGGTGTCACGCCAAAGAAATTCTCTTTGGACATTCCCAAAAAAAGTTATAGGACGACGACTCTACCAACCAATATTTTTAACGATAGCGGCGACAGCGTCAGGTTGCTGGACTATTCCCAATCACTCGTTGATTCTTTTGACTATATCGGCTCCAGCCAGGGCTATTCATACGGTCGAATCAATTTTGATGACAACGTATTCTGTTTACAAACGCCATCGATGGAATCCGCCAACAATCCCTGTTTAGAAACCACCGATAAACCGGCTTCGCCCAATAAACCAACGATCGTTTCGCCTCAAACCGTTGTCAAAAAACCACCAAACAAAGTTTCACCCACCATCATAAAACTACCGTCAAACCGGCCAAGCAAAATCGCCGGAAAAAATAGCGCTGACCTGCAAAAAACGGCCAATGTTCTTGGCGTGTCGACAAAAGTTGGAGGGCAAAAGATCTTAATTATTCGTTTTCTGAGCTTCATGTCCTTATCCTATTCCCTTTTGACTATTATAGGCATTTTATTTAAAATGAAATTTATATATGAACAAGGTATTAGGTTTCTTTCGTCATTTATTTATTCCGACGGAAACCAATAACTATCGCGCTAAATCACTCCACACCGATTTTTTGGCAATATACTTGATCATTGCCTTTTTTATGAGCGTTGTTTTCAAAAAGGTCGGTTTAAGCAACGTCCTCGGTTTTGCCACCGATATTAGCGCTACGAAACTATTTCAACTCACCAATCAGCAGCGGGAAAAAGATGGTTTGTCTGATCTTAAATATAACGATAAGCTCGCCTGCGCCGCATACCAAAAAGCCCAAGATATGTTTAACAAAAACTATTGGGCTCATTTTGCCCCTGACGGCAAGACCCCTTGGGATTTTATTTTAAACTGCGGTTACAACTACGAATACGCCGGAGAAAATCTGGCAAAAAACTTTTTGTTCAGCGACGGCGTCGTTGGCGCCTGGATGAATTCACCAAGTCACCGCGACAATATCCTCAAATCAAACTATACCGATGTCGGTTTTGCCGTTGTCAACGGCGTTTTGAACGGAGAACAGACCACTCTGGTAGTCCAGATGTTCGGCAAACCTCTCACATCTCCTATAGCACAACAGCCTAAGAGTAGTCCGCCGGCCCTGGTTTTTAACCAGGAAGTCAAAGCGGCCGAACAAACACCGCAGTCGGCCAACCTTCCCGTCCCCATCAACAAAACAACCAATCAACAGCTAGTCACGGCAAACTCTGCTCCCAAAAATGCTTTCAGTCTGCCGGCGATAACGTTCGACGTCAACTTTATTTTCTTTAGTTTTCTCCTCTTAGCCTTGGTTCTGGATTTTTATTTTGCCGCCAGATTCCACATTGTCAGGATAAGCGGCAAAAACCTAGCCCATTTCATTTTCATTTTTTTCATCATCGCTGGTTTATTAATCATTGCCAGAGGAGCCATTATCTAATATGGAACATCTAATCGTCCATTTAAAAAAAGAGCTGAAAAGACATTTTTTCGACTATTCGTTATTGATAACGGCCGGCATCTTTTTCCTTGTCGCCATTAACGCTTTCAGAGGCGAGCGGTTTTTGGAATTCACGATTCTTTTAGCTTTTGCGAGTTTTTACATAATTTGGGGAGTTTATCATCATCTGATCGATAATAGCCTCCATTTGAGGAATGTGCTAGAATATATCCTGATTGGCTTTACCATCCTGTTCCTGTTAAAAATTATCATTATTCCATGAAAGGATTAATTCTTGCCGGAGGATTGGCTACCAGACTTCGACCGTTGACTTGGGTGACCAACAAACATCTTTTGCCAGTTTACAATAAACCAATGATTTTTTATCCAATCATGTCTCTCGTGAAAGCCGGCATCAAAGAAATTCTGATCTCAAGCTCTCCCGATCACGCCGGCCAGTTCGCCAACCTTCTCAAAGGTGGCCATGAATTTGGAGTCAAGTTTTATTATTCGGTCCAAGATAACCCAAAAGGCGGAATAGCAAATGCTATCGGATTGGCCAAAGAATTTGCCGATGAAGAAAAACTGGCCGTCATCCTTGGAGACAATATTTTCAATTACGACCTTAAACCAACCGTAGAAAAATTCGAAAAAAAAGACAAAGGAGCGGTTGTCTTTGGCATACGAATGTCGTCAATGGAATCAAAACAATACGGAGTAATAGAAATCAGCAAGACCGGGAAAGTCATTTCGATTGAGGAAAAACCGGAAAAACCCAAGTCGGACATTGCCCAATCGGGTGTTTATTTTTACGACAACCGTCTCTTTGACTTCATCGATAGGCTCAAACCGTCCGCAAGAGGCGAGCTTGAGGTAACCGACCTTAACAACTTCTATCTCAAAGAAGGTACCCTTGAATGCCAATTGTTGGACTGGTGGATAGACGCTGGCACCTCGCACGACGAACTCTTACGAGCCAACAACTTAGTTGCTCAAAAAATTAAAAACGGAGAGCTATAAATATGGATACCACCCAACTTTTGCTGACCGTAGTTTTGTCGGTAACAACGGTGTTGATGATTGTTGTCGGCCTCCAGCTGACTTTTGTGTTGAAGGAACTGAGAAAAACAATAAGGAAAATCGGTGTTTTTGTCGACGAAATAGAGGAAGTCGAATCTAACAAAGAAGCCTCCAGTCAAAAAAAACAACAAGTCCATCACAAAAAAATGGCCCTACATTCTATTCTGGACAAAATCAGAGTGTTGTCCCCCAACCTTTCTTTAAAAACAAAAAGATTCTTCATAAAAGATAAGACTTGATATTCATTTGACTTTCCTAAAATCATGATGTATGCTATAATAGTTTTTTTAACCCCATTACGATTTTGAGGGGTTTTTGCTGTTAGATACGATCATTAAAGCTATTCCCGCACGATGAGTACAACTGACAAACCCCAAACCAAACCAAGACGACTGCTTACCCTGGGTAAAGAAGACGTTAAACTAAACGAAATCAACCTTATTGACGTCCAAAAAGAGTCTTGGCAATATTTTAATACCGTCAGCCTAAAAGAAACCCTAGAAGAATTCTTCCCTATCGATGACTACACGGGCAAAAAATTCACTTTATATTTTGAAGATCTTTTTTTCGGAGAACCGCGTTACCCAATTGAGCTTTGTTTGAAAAAAAAGTTGACTTATGATACTCCTGTCTACTTGAAGCTTAGACTGCAAAACAAAAAAACCGGAGTCGAGAAAAAACAAGACGTCTACTTCTTCAATTTACCAAAAATGACCAATCGAGGTACGTTTATCATCAATGGAATTGAAAGAGCCATTATCAATCAGATCGTCAGATCGCCTGGTGTTTATTTTACCGCAGAAATTGACAAGACAACCGGTTTGACATTGTACAACGCAGAAATCCGTCCATACATAGGGGCTTGGATTGACATCACCATAAACAAAAATAATTTAATAGAAATGAAAGTTAATAAGAAACGAAAATTCTTATCAACAGTTTTTTTGAAACTATTTGACAGCGATAACGACAGCCAATTGATGGCTTATTTCAATTCTCTAGACAAAGAAATCTTGGAAAAATATATCCTCCCGACCTTGAAGAAAGATCAAACAAAAAATAAGGACGAATCGGTTTTGGAGATTTACCGGAAAGTTAGGCCGGGCGAACCCCTAATTCTAGATAACGCCTACGAAACAATAAACAATCTTTTCTTTAATCAAAGACGCTACTCTTTGGCCGACGTTGGCCGCTACAAAATCAATAAAAAACTCGGCCTGAACCTGGAAATAAACAAAGAAAATCATCTCTTAACAAAGACCGACATCATCGAAACCATAAAATATCTCGTCAACCTTACCAAAAACAAAGGCGAATTTGACAATATCGATCACCTGGGCAACCGCCGTCTACGAACCGTCGGCGAACTGATAAGCATGTACGGTATTAGGGTTGGCATGGTTCGTGTCAGCCGGGAAATCAAAGAGAGAATGAGTTTGGTCACTGGAGATACCAATATCACGCCGTCACAAGTAGTCAACTCCAAACCATTAATCGTTGCCATCAACTCTTTCTACCGCACCAGCCAGCTCTCAACAATCGTCGACCAAACCAATCCTTTATCGGAATTGGATAATTTAAGAAGGATAACGGTCGGCGGGCCTGGCGGAATCGAAAAAGAAAGAGCTTCGTTCTCAATCCGTGATATCTCTTCTTCGCAGTATGGAAGAATTTGTCCAATCAGATCGCCAGAAGGACCCAATATTGGAGTTGTCACTTACATGGCTCTTTACGCAAAAGTCAATAAATACGGATTTTTGGAAGCTCCGTATAAAAAAGTCGTCAACAAGAAAATTACCAACGAAATCAGTTACTTGCAAGCAGATGACGAAGAAAATTACTATATCACCTCAAACGACATTCAGATCAGTGAAAAAGGTGAAATTCTCAGTAGCCATGTTGTATGCCGATACAAGGGTGATATCGTTGAAATTCCCGCCGAAAAAGTCAATTTCATCGACGTTTCTCCTCGTGAAGTCGTGGGAGCCTCGGCGGCTTTGATTCCTTTTTTGCAAAACGATGATGCTTCGCGGGCTTTGATGGGTACTCACATGCAATGTCAAGCTGTCCCGCTTCTGCATCCGGTTTCGCCCGTGGTTGGCACCGGTTTGGAAGAAAAGATCAGTTCTTCTTTGGGCCGAACCGTGAAAGCACCAGAAGACGGAGTCATCAAATACGTCGACGGTCAAAAAGTCGTATTGAAAGGAAAAAGCGGAAAAAGCTGGGAATATCACTTGGAAAGATTCATCCGTACCAATAAGGATGTCTGTTTTGACCAGAGGCCCAAAGTCGAACGGCTGCAAAAAATCAAAAAGGGAGAAATTATTATTGACGGCCCTTCAACAGATAACGGTCAACTGGCTTTGGGACAAAATTTAGTCGTCGCCTATACTTCATTGAACGGACTTGGTTATGAGGACGGTTTCGTCATTTCGGAAAGACTGGTAAAAGAAGACGTTCTGACCTCAATCACCATCGAAGAGTTCATTGCCGACTTAGTCGATACTAAACTTGGTCCGGAGGAACTCACCAGGGACATCCCTAATGTCCGGGAAGAGGTCTTGGCTAACCTCGATAAGGAAGGCCTCGTCAACGTTGGCACCGAAGTCAGAGGCGGCGATATCTTGGTTGGTAAAGTCGCTCCAAAAGGCGAAAAAGAATTGACGGCAGAAGAAAGATTGCTGAGGGCCATCTTTGGCGAAAAAGCCAAAGATATTAAAGACACGTCTTTGAGAATCCCATATGGAAAACGCGGCACCGTAGTCAATATCGAAGTCATCGACGGAAAAAAGGATCCCAACGAGCTGGAACCGAGCGTTTTAAAAAGAATTATCGTTAATACCGCCCAGCTAAGGAAAATTTCCGTAGGAGACAAATTGGCAGGAAGGCATGGAAATAAAGGGGTCATTTCCAAAGTTCTCCCAGAATGGGATATGCCTCACCTTGAAGACGGCACACCCGTTGACGTCATCCTTTCCCCTCTATCAATCCTTTCCAGGATGAATCTCGGACAGCTTTTCGAAAACCTGATGGGAACCATCGCCGATAAAAATCATCTAAAAATCTCGGTTCCTGTTTTTGAAAAAATCAAGGAAGAATTCATTACTAACGAATTGAAAAAAATCGGCTTGCCGGTCGACAGCAAAGTCACTCTTTACGACGGCCAAACCGGCATGCCTTACGATCGAAAAGTACTTGTGGGAACCACTTATATCATGAAATTAATCCACATGGTCGAGGACAAATTCCATGCTCGTTCGGTCGGACCATACTCCTTGGTTACCCAACAACCGCTGGGAGGAAAATCCCAGCTTGGTGGTCAAAGATTTGGAGAGATGGAAGTCTGGGCCCTGGAATCGCATCGTGTTCCACACACTCTTCAAGAACTGTTGACTATCAAAAGCGACGACGTCAGAGGTAGGACCAAAGCCTTTGAATCTATTATCAAGGGGATTGACATTCCGCAATCGTCCGTCCCTGAATCATTCCATGTCTTGGTAAAAGAATTAAATGCTTTAGGGTTATCAATTGATTACATCAAATAATGGAAGATTTAAACTTAATTGACTTTTCTGGATTAAGAATCACGTTGGCTTCACCGGAAACCGTTATCAAATGGTCACACGGCGAAGTCATCAAACCAGAAACGATCAACTACCGTACTTTCCGGGCAGAAAAAGACGGTCTGTTTGACGAAAGGATCTTTGGACCGACCAAAGACTACGAATGTTACTGTGGTAAATATAAAAGAATGCGTTATAAAGGAATTGTTTGTGATCGTTGCGGAGTCGAAATCACCACCTCTGCGGTCAGAAGAGAAAGAATGGGCCATATCAAACTAGCATCCCCTATTGCCCATATTTGGTATTTCAAAGGATCGTCTTCTGTCTTGAGCACGATCCTTGACGTTCCGCCCCAAGCCCTGGAAAGAATTATTTACTACGCGTTATACCTTGTCAAAGAAGTAGACAAAGACGGCCAGAAAAAAGCCAGCAAAACAATTGATGGCCTCCAAAAAGAAGAATTGGCCAAGTTGGAGCAGGTTCACGTCCAAGAAGAAGATAAAATCAAGAAAGATTTTGAAAACCAATACAACCAACTCAAGGAAAAAATCACCAACAAAGAACAATGGGAAATTACCAAACAAGAAGTCGACTTCAAACAAAGGGAGCAGTTGAAGCTTTCGGCAAATCTATATCAGGAAAAGCGCTCCAAGAAGGCCGCTTTCTTCGAAAGAATTATAAAAATAATTAAGTCAATAAGATCTTTTGAAGTTCTGGAAGAAGACGACTACTTATATCTGAAAGAGCAAGGCGTCGATGGATTCTTGACCGTCGGCATGGGTTCGGAGATGGTATACGAAATCTTATCCTCTTTTGACGCCCAAAAAGAATACTCTATTTCGCTCAAGAATTTGGCTGAGGCCCGGGGCGAAAGAAGAAATAAATTGTTGAAAAAAGTCAGAGCCCTGGAAGCTTTCATAAAAGCAAAAATTCACCCCAAATGGATGGTCCTGACTGTCTTGCCGGTTATTCCTCCGGATCTCAGACCGGTCGTTCAACTTCCGGGAGGAAAATTTGCTACGTCAGACCTAAACGATTTCTATCGAAGAGTCATCAACAGAAACAATCGTCTTAAACAGTTAATCGACCTGGGGGCTCCGGAAATCATTTTAAGGAATGAAAAAAGAATGCTCCAAGAAGCAGTCGATTCTTTAATCGACCTACAAAAATCTCGCGGAAGAAGCCGTTCCCAAGGAACCGCTTCCAAAATCCAAAAGTCTTTGTCTGACATTTTGAGAGGAAAACAAGGAAGGTTTAGACAAAATTTGCTCGGAAAAAGAGTCGATTACTCGGGAAGATCTACCATCATCGTCGGACCGGAACTGAAACTGGACCAAGTCGGAATACCTAAAGAAATGGCGCTCGAGCTATTCAAACCTTTCTTGCTCCATGAAATCATCATTCGTGGCCTAGCGCCAAACATCAAGAGCGCAAAAAACTTTCTTGAGAAAAAAGAGCCGGTCATATATGACATTCTCGAGGAAATCACCAAGGAGCATCCTGTTTTGCTCAACCGAGCTCCAACCCTCCACAAACTTTCTGTTTTGGGATTTTATCCAGTGCTGACTGATGATTATGCCATCAAGCTTCACCCAACGGTCTGTGCCGGCTATAACGCCGATTTCGACGGCGATGCCATGGGTGTTTTCCTTCCCCTTTCCAAAAATGCCATCGACGAAGTCAAATCAAGAATGTTGCCCTATTACAATCTTTTAAAACCAGCTGACGGATCGCCGATTGTCCTGCCTAACAAAGAAATGGCTTTAGGGTGCTACTACCTGACCACAATGGATAACAACCTTATTGACAAAAAAGACGAGGAGCTCAAAGTCTTCAGCAACGTAGAAGAAGCCATAAGATTTTTTCAAACCAATAAAATCAAACTCCGCGAACCAATTCTGGTCAGAATAAATGACAAGATATCGAGGACGACTATTGGCAGAATCATCTTTAATCAAGCTCTGCCGGAAGAAATGACTTTTTTCAACCAAGACATGAAAGCCAACGATCTGAAATCCTTGATCGTCAGGGCAATCAAACTTTATGATGAAAAAACCGTCGGAGCCTTGATTGACCGCTTAAAAGAATTGGGATTCTGGAGCGCGACTTTATCTGGAGGATTGTCCGTTTCGATTTTTGACTGCCAGATGATTGATGAAAAAGACCGGATCATAGAAGAAACTGAAAAACAAGTAGAAAAAGTTGATAAGAATTTCCAACAGGGTTTGTTGACTCTCGACGAAAAAAAGCGTTATTCAAACAAGCTTTGGATTGATACAACGGAAAAATTAGCTGATCAGACCTGGAATGCCTTGGACGAAGAAAATCCTGTAAAAATTATTATTAAATCAGGAGGCGCCCGCGCTTCAAGAGAGCAACTAAAGCAACTCGCTGCTATTAAAGGTTTGGTTGTTGACCCCTTGGGAAAAATCATCGAAGTACCTACCAAGTCAAATTACAGGCAAGGTCTATCTATCTTCGAATACGTCATTTCCGCTCGAGGTGCCAGAAAAGGTCTCACCGATTCGGCTTTAAAAACCGCCGACGCTGGTTATTTGACAAGAAGATTGGTCGACGTTTCGCATGATATGATCATTAGAGAAGAAGACTGCCAAACCACGCAAGGATTGGAAATCAGAGCTGAAGGAGTCCGCGGCGACAAATTCAAAGAAAGAATCATTAGCCGATTCATTGCCCACGACGTCGTCAATGAAGACAAAGAGACTTTAGCCAAGGCCGGAGACTTGATCACCGAAGACGTCGTCGCTTTATTCGCGAAGAAAAAAGTCAATAAAATCGTTGTCAGATCACCGCTTTTTTGCGCTTCTCCTTATGGGATCTGTCAAAAATGTTATGGAACCGATCTCTCTACTCATAAATTGGTCGATATCGGAGTACCAGTCGGCGTCATCGCCGCTCAATCAATCGGCGAACCAGGAACACAGCTGACCATGAGAGTCAGGCACTTTGGAGGAATCGTCATTTCCGACGTTACGCAAGGTCTACCAAGAGTCGAAGAGCTTTTCGAAACGAGAACTCCAAAAATCGTTTCGCCTATTTCCGAAATTGGTGGCAACGTTTCTGTCCAGGAAGATACTGAAAAGGACGTCTACCACATAAAAATTGTCTCCAACAGCAAAGACGCCCAAATCAAGGAACAGGAATTTATTATTCCAAAGTCGCAAAAACTGAGAGTAAAAGATGGGGATCTGATCACAACCGGTACTTCACTTTCTGAAGGATACTTGGATATCGATGATGTCCTGGCGATTCGGGGATTGAGGGCCGCACAGATCTATCTTTTGGACGAGATCCAAAAAGTCTACGAATCCCAAGGAATCGCCATTCATGATAAACACTTTGAAGTCATCATCAGAAAAATGAGCGATAAAGTCTTAATTGAAGACGAAGGCAATACGTCGTTTATCAAAGATGAAGTCGTCTCGAGGATCCGCTTTGAAGAAGAGAATAAACGTGTTTTGGCAAAAGGAGAAAAACCAGCCACCGGAAAAATTTCGATTTTGGGCATCACCAGAGCCGCCATCTATACGGATTCCTGGTTGTCGGCAGCTTCGTTTGAGCAAACTACCAACGTATTGAGCACGGCCGCTATCAAAGGCCAAGCTGATTACTTGTTAGGTTTAAAAGAAAATGTTATAATTGGCAGATTAATTCCTGTCACTTCTCAACTGATTGAGAAGTATTATGGTAAGTTTTTAGGTAAGTATGCCGACAACCAGGAATCCGTATAGATGGCGAAGACATCGAAGGAATAAAAAATCGAAATCGATTGCCTTAAAACAGGATTTCAATTCCTTAAAGAGAAAATACGTCAAAACCAACAATCCATTAAAAAGAGGAGTTTGTACCGTGGTTAGGACCATGACTCCAAAAAAACCAAATTCTGCTTTGAGAAAAGTCGCCAGAGTCAGACTATCCAACAAAATGGAAGTGACCGCTTATATCCAAGGCGTCGGTCACAACCTCGCCGAACACTCGATCGTTCTGGTGCGCGGCGGAAGAGTTAAGGATCTCCCCGGAGTCAAGTATCACATCGTTAGAGGTAAGTTTGATACTGCCGGCGTCGCCAATCGCACTAGCTCACGTAGCAAATACGGGGCAAAAAAACCTCAAGAGAAAACTAGTTAAATCCGCAAAACATTATGCCTAGACACAAATATAAAAAAACCAGAATCAGAACCGATAAGGTTTATCACAGTCAGGAAATCGCCAAATTGATCAATTACCTGATGATCGACGGCAAAAAGGCGGTTTCGGAAAAAGTCGTCTATCAAGCTTTTGAAGAGTTGAAAAAACAAGGCGAGGATCCGATAAAAATCTTTCACCAGGCGATTGACAACACTTCTCCTAATTTTGAAGTCAAACCCAGGCGCCTCGGAGGCGCTTCTTATTTGGTACCAATCGAAGTAAGAAGGGAAAGAAAACTGTTTTTGGCCCTGAATTGGATCATCGAAGCCGCCAAAGCGCGTCCCAATAAAGAATATCATTCATTTTACAAAAAACTATTGGCGGAAATAGTTGAGGCAGCCAAGAAT
>JAMCTE010000025.1 GCA_023381015.1 Patescibacteria group bacterium
ACTGCCGATCGCCGGGGGCAAAAACGAAAATTTATTGGTTTGGACGACGACCCCTTGGACGATACCGGCCAACATCGCCGTTGCCGTCGACAAGGATCTCGATTATTCATTGGTTGAAGGTTTTTCAAAACAAAAGTTTTGGATCGCCAACGCCTTGGTCAAGAGCGTCTTCAAAAAAGATTATAAAATCATCAAAACCGTCAAAGGCAAGGAACTGGTCGGATTAAAATACCACGCTCCGTTTGACGATCTGCCGGCTGTCAAAAAAGTCGCCGGCGCCAATCAGGACAAGTTCCACGTCGTATTTGCGACCGATCAATTGATACTGCCGATATCTGCGAGCGAAGGAACAGGCATGGTTCATACCGCCGTATCGGCCGGCACGGAAGATTATTTGATGGGAAAAAAACTGGGTTTGCCGATGATCCCGGTCATCGCCGACAACGCCGATTATATCGACGGACTCGGATTCTTGACCGGAAAAAACGCCAAAAAACATCCGGAAATAATCCTGGATTATTTAAAAACTAACAAAAATAGCAACGGTTCTGTTTGGGCTTTCGAAGTCGTCAAATACAAGCACCGTTATCCGGCTTGTTGGCGCTGCAAAACAGAATTGGTTTGGAAGGTGGCCGACGAATGGTATATCGCGATGGACAAGAGTCCATCGCGAACTCAAAACCCAAAACCCAAAACTCAAAAGTTGAATACAAAAACTTTGAGGGAAAGAATGATTAAAGTCGCAAAGTCAATCAAGTGGATGCCGGAGTTCGGTTTGGACCGCGAGCTGGATTGGCTGAAGAACATGCACGACTGGTTGATCTCCAAGAAAAACCGCTACTGGGGTTTGGCTTTGCCGATTTATGAATGCAAAAAATGCGGCCAGTTTGAAGTGATTGGCTCGAAAGAAGAGTTGGAAAAAAGAGCCGTCGCCGGTTGGAGCGAATTCGATGGCCAAAGCCCGCATAAGCCATATATAGACAAAGTCAAGATTAAGTGTTTGAAATGTGGTGAGCCAGTGTCGCGGATCGATGACGTCGGCAACCCCTGGTTGGACGCCGGAATCGTACCTTATTCGACTATCAGCGAAGATAATCAAGGCGAGCCGCTATACACTAAAAACAACAAAGAATGGAGAAACTGGTTTCCGGTAAACTTTATCACCGAATCTTTCCCCGGCCAATTTAAGAACTGGTTTTACGCCATGATTGCCGAGTCGACGGTGCTCGAAAATGAGCCTCCGTTTGAACGCGTTCTCGGTTATGGTACGTTGTTGGGCGAAGACGGCCGTCCGATGCACAAAAGCTGGGGCAACGCCATCGAGTTCAACGAAGGCGCCGACAAGATCGGGGTCGACGTCATGAGGTGGATGTTTGCCAGGCAGAATCCGGCCGACAACATGCTTTTCGGTTACCACAAGGCCGACGAAGTCAGGCGACAGTTTTATTTGATGCTTTGGAATGTCTATAAGTTTTTTATAGAATACGTCAACTTAGATAGGGGTTCGTTGCCGAATTTTTCTGACTCTGTGGGAACCTTCCCCCTTTGGGGAAATCCCAAATCGCAGAAAAATTGGCAGACTCACCTCCCAATCCTTGACCGATGGATTTTTAGCCGTTTATCTTCTCTAATTTTGTTTGTTGAAGAGAGTTTGAAAAAATATAATGCTAGAGACGCGGCAGTCGAGGTGGAGAAGTTTGTCTCTGATCTGTCGACCTGGTTCATCCGCCGGAGTCGGGATAGGGTTTGGGTAAACAGCGACGATGAGGACGACAAGAAAAAGTTTTACTCGACTTTGTATGGTGTTTTGGTCAACCTGTCAATCGTCATTTCCCCGTTCATGCCTTTCGTCAGCGAAGAAGTCTATACCAACCTGACCGGCAACGAATCAGTTCACCTGGAATCTTGGCCGGAAATCGATTCCAAGTCAAAAGCTGTTGATAAAAAGTTGGAGGAAGAAATGATCCTGGCGAGGTCGATCTGCGAGGCCGGCCACGGCAAAAGAAAAGAACTCGGAGTCAAAGTCAGAGTACCGCTTGCCAAACTCGAAGTTGCCGTCGACGGGGACGCCTCGAAAATAAAAGAGGCGGTCTGGTCGCTCGTCCTGAAGGAATTGAACGTCAAGAATATCGTCGTCAACAAGGTAGTTCGATTCCCCATAAAAGAGGTCAAGGTCACCCCGGAAGAGTTGAAATACGAGGGCGAACTACGGGACTTTCTCCGCACCAGCCAGGCGATGAGGAAAGAACAAGGGCTCAGACCGACCGACTACATCGATCTTGAGATTCCCGAAAAATTCAGGAAAGACGAGGCCCAGATTAAAAAAAGGCTAATGGTAAAAGTCAAATGAACTTAATTATTCCTTCGGTTTTTCTTTCCGTTTTCGGACTGTTTAATCTTTTTGGCTTAAACCAAGAATTGTTTTTCCGCCAGCTCGTTTACTGTCTGGTTGGCTTCGGGTTATATTTTTTGGTCAAGTCGATCGGCCGGCATTTTTTCCGCGCCAACAGCAGATTTTTCTATTATTTTTTCCTGGTCGCCTTGGCCGTCACTTATATCGTCGGCGTCGAGGCCCGGGGGTCGAAGCGCTGGCTGGACTTTTTCCTTTTCCGTTTCCAGGCGAGCGAATTCTTCAAGCCTTTCTTCATCTTGTTTTTGAGCGAGTATTTATTTAGCGGCGACGTCTTCAAAAACGACCTGAACCTGTTTTTGAAAAGTTTTGTCTATTTTTTCGTGCCTTTTTTCATCATTTTCAAGCAGCCGGATTTGGCCAACGCCGGTGCTTTTTTGTTCATCTATTTGCTGATCGTCTTTTTTTCCAAGATACCAAAAAAATATTTGTTTTCCTTTTTCGGCGCCGTGATGGCCATGCTGCCTTTGGGATGGTTTTTCCTGAAGGGATACCAAAAAGCCAGGTTGGTCAGTTTCATGAGCCCGCATCTTGATACCCAAGGAATCGCCTACAATATGATTCAGGCGATGATCACGGTCGGGAGCGGCAAGTTTTTTGGCCGGGGGTTGGGGCTGGGAACCCAGTCCCGCCTGTTTTTTCTTCCGGAAAATACGACCGACTTTGCCTTTGCTTCGCTGGTCGAGCAGTTCGGCTTTTTCGGCGGTTTTTTCATCATCTTCTTTTATGGGCTATTGATCTATTTCGTTGCCAAGAGGACAATCAAATTTTATTTCGACCGGACAGAGGAGGGGAGAAGCAAATTCCTCTACTGCCTGGGGATGTTGGTTTACCTGAGCTTCCAGGTTTTTATCAACGTCGGGATGAACATGGGGCTGATGCCGGTCGCCGGAGTGGCTTTGCCCTTTATTTCCTACGGAGGATCATCCATATTGGCGCTTTTAATCGGTTTTGCGCTGATGCCATAATATTTTTTAATTTATGGTTCTTAATTTTTAATCAACGTCAAATTTCTAATATCTAATTTTTGAACATTTAAATATTAAAAATTGAATAAAAATTTAAAATTTCAAATTGAAAATTCTCATTTATGAGGTATAATTTAAATCTATGGCGACATTAGCAGTAGTCAAAACGGGCGGAAAACAGTATCTCGTCAAAGAAGGAGCTGAGATTACCGTCGACCGTATTGCCAACAAAGAAAAAGAAAAGGTTGAACTCGAAACATTGTTGACCTTTGACGAAGAAGGCAAGACGGTAGATCTAGGCACTCCAAACTTGGCAAAAAAAGTCCAAGCAGAAGTCGTCAGCCACACAAAAGGAGACAAGGTCAGAGTTGCCCATTTCAAAGCCAAGGTCCGTTATCGAAAAGTCAGGGGATTCAGGCCATTCTTAACGACATTAAAGATTGTAAAGATATAATTTGATATTTGATATTTTTATAATATGGCTCATACAAAAGCTCAGAAAACAGTCAGAGGCAATCGCGATTCACAAAGCAAACGTTTAGGCGTCAAAGTTTTCGGCGGCAGCCTAGTCGAACCGGGCTACATCATCATCCGTCAAAGAGGTACCAAGATCAATGCCGGTCCCGGAACGATGCTTTCCCGCGATTTCACCATCCTCGCCTTGAAAAAAGGCACGGTCAAATTCTACACGCGACGCGGCGAAGCCTTTGTCAGCGTCATCTAACCGCGTTTTTTGTCCGGTCGACAGTCATTCTTCAAAGACGTAGTCACACTTTCTGTTTTATGGTCCGTTTTTTTGTTGATGGCTACTTTATTTAATTAAAGTCATAAAAACGTGCTTTTCAGGATAAATCTATTTGCCCAACGCCCTAAAGTGACGTTTTTGTTGAATATAGTCCATAGACTGGGGCACTTTATTTAATTAAAGTGTCTTTATGACAAGAATTTCTCGGTTTCCCGTTGAGAATAATGTCTTGGAGAAGCTTTATTATTTGCTGTTTGAAGTAATCAGTTTCATCGATGATGAAGAAGAATTTTCAGCGATAATTAACGAACTGTTTTCCCCGACGGAAATAATAATGGTTGCCAAAAGAGTAACCATAATATATTTATTAATGAAGAGAATAGACTATGTAAATATTTGTGATGTTCTTAAAGTTTCCTCGAAGACAGTCGCTAAGTTTCATTCGATCATGAAGCAAAAAAATGCGATAACGAACAGTCTGAAGGGGATAGTAAAGAACGAGAAAATCAAAGACTTCTTTGAGGAACTGTTCAGAAGGGAGCCCGGCGCATATGGCGTAAACTGGCAATCGGCTTGGGAACAAAAGATAAAACTAGGAAGAAGAAAAATAAGAGGCATTTGAATGGCACACTTTATTTAATTAAAGTGTATTAAAATTAATTTAGATCGGAAGAGCACACGTCGCAAAGACGGTCATGACGATGAAGCGCAAAAGAGAAGGATGGCATCGAGAGATGAACACCTAAAGCTTGGCGATTTGATGGAGAAATCAGGTCAGCGTTGGTATGGTTGTGCTCTATTGGATGATAATGGAAAGATGATTGGTTCAATGGCAGTTTTGGATTTTTCAACAGAGAAAGAATTTCAAAATTACCTAAAAAAAGAACCTTATATTCTCGGGAAAGTTTGGCAGACGGTTGAAGTCTATAAATGTAACGTCAAGAATCCTTGGAAATTCAACCGACCTCAATCTTTTTTTGAAAAAAGAGGCTACAAAAAAATCACTTAGTGTACAATATCCCCATGGACGAAACCGTGGAAAAGATCAAAAAGGAAACTGACGTCTTCAGCAAAGCCAAGCTGATCCGTTATCTTCTCCACGACAAGAATTACCGGGTGATCGATTTGGCGAAGGCGCTTTCCATAACTCCGGCATATCTATGCCACCTAAACCGTTTGAATAAATTGCCCGACATCGTCGTCGACGGCTACTATTCAAAGCTCGTCAACATCAGCACTCTATTTATCATCTCCCGGGTCAAGGACCAAAAAAAGCTGATCGGAATCTATGAAAAAATCCTCGCCGACAGTTTGACGATCAAGCAGACCGAAGATCTGATCAGGGAAGAACTTTATCAGGTAAAGGACAAAGGCAGTTACATCAGAAGAAAAGACAAAGACGAGATGGTCGACCGAATCGAGAAAAAATTTCTGGGCGTCGAAGCAAAAATTAGCCAGACCAGGACGAGGACAAAAGTCATCTTGGAGATAAAAGGCAATTTGGAAAAAAGTTCTTCTATCGCAAATCAGGTTGTCAGCGAACTGACGAAGGCAGAGGATTAGTGATCACCCCCATTTTATTCACGGGGAAGTATCGATAGAATACCTGGCCGATCAGGGTATTAATCGGGATCGAACAGAACTCCCTCGAATCGGAGGACCTCGGGCGGTTGTCTCCCATGACAAAAACTTCGTTACTGGGAACTTGATAGGGGACATCGGCTTTGACGCAACCCCCATCCCAGACGTTGGTGGCCGCGGCGATATAATTTTCTTTTAAGACCTTGCCGTTTATCAAGACGTCCCCGGAGCTCGTGACGGTGACGGTATCTCCCGGCAAGCCGATTATCCTTTTGATGTATTCGATGTCGGGGTTGGTCGGTGCCTTGAGGACGACGACGTCGCCTCTCTCGAGTCTCCTGAATTTGTAGGTGATCCGGCTCGTCAGGATGTAGTCTCCCGTATAGAAGTTCGGTTCCATCGAAGCGCCTTTGACCTGGTTTGGGGTGAGGATAAACAGGTAGACGACGATGAACATGGAACCGATGAAAACCACCGTTTCCAGGATGTCCATGACGAAGTCGAGGGCGCCTTTGAACATTTTCAACATAGTTTTTTATTGTAGGGCAAAAATGTTTTTTTATCAAGGTATAATATAAGTAGCTGATCAGGTCGCTTAGCTCAACGGCAGAGCGCTTCATTCACATTGAAGAGGTTAAAGGTTCAAATCCTTTAGCGACCACATAATTTTCTTCGCATATTGACAGGATAATCTTTTTTTTATATACTCGTGTCCGTCATATGGCATTTGAAAATGTAGGTGCGATCGCTCTAAAGAAATACGTTGCCTCCCAAGAAAAGGGTCACATGGCTTCTCCGGTTCTGCGCTTTTGGAAAAATTTGGACATTGTCTCACAGATTCCGAGATCTTCGGGCCAGGAACAAAGAATGGGAGATCTTTTGGTAGAATTCGCCAAGGAGAGAAATTTGAAGTACGACCGGGATGAAAGCGGCAATGTCTTGATCATCCTTCCTTCGACCGCCGGCATGCAGGGCGTCCCGAAATTAGCCGTCCAAGCCCACCAGGATATGGTGGCTTTGGGCGAACCTGATCCGGCGAAAGTCGGAGTGGAGCTCGTGATGAACTGGAATCGGACTAAGGTCAGGTCAAAAAATAAAACGACTGCCGGAACGGATAATGGTGTCGGCCTGTCTGCCCTGATGACACTGGCCGACGAAAAAATTCCTCACGGCGAGGTAGACATGCTTTTTACGGTCAAGGAAGAAACGGGTTTGGATGGAGCGGCGGGTTTAGGGGATGACATTAAGAAAATTATCGGCGAGTGTAAAGCTTTGATAAACGTCGATTGGGAGAAAATCGGCGAGGCGGCGATTGGAAGCGCCGGCGGGGGCGACTCGGTCTTGAACCTGCCGATAGACAAAGAAATCATCAAAAACAAGAAATTGCTGAGGATCGTTCTGGAAAACGGCAAGGGCGGACACTCGGGCGTCGACATCCACAAAGGCAGGGCCAACGCCATCAGGGAATTGGCGCTGACGTTAAAGCAACTCAACAAAACCAAATTTAACCTGGTATCGATCACCGGCGGAGTGATCAAAGACGAAGGAAAAGAAAAAGAGTCACCGATCAGGAACGCCATTCCTCCGGCGGCCGAAGCGGTGATTGCCGTCGATGAAGGCCAGGAGAAGATAATCAAATCGGTATTGAGGCAGAGGGAGTCAAGTATAAAAGATCAATTTTCGGAGGACAAAAAAATAAAATTATCGTTTATGGAGGTGGAAAGGCATGCCGATTTGATGATAACGAGGGACTCGTCCGAAAAAGCTATCAATTTTCTGACGGCGTTGCTCACAGGGACTGATTCGGTAAAAAGGGAGTATGATCCTTTGGCCGGCGAGTTGACGGTTCAGTCGGCAAACCTAGCCATCGTCAGGACAGGGGCTTATGGTTTGAGAGTCGATGTTTCTAGCCGGGCTGTCGACGATACTAAGCTTGCAGAAATGAGGAAAACAGTCGATCAAGTCGCACAAATTTTTGGCGCGGAAAATAAAGAACTGACTCCTTATCCGGCCTGCGACCAGGATCCTTATACGCCTTTATTCGTTTTTGCCAATCGGCTGCATAAAGAACTTACCGGAAGAGAATTCACGTTTACCAAGGTTCATGGTGGATTGGAGTTCGGTTATTGGCGGAAGTTTTGGCCGCACATGTCGATGTTTGCCTTCGGCCCGACCATCAACGATCCGCACAGCACCAGCGAATCGATGTTGACAAAGACGGTGCCGCCTTTCTTGAACTATTTCTTTAACTTTGTCTCCTCTTTCCCAACTTTCGCCGAAGCTTTGTAATATATCCGGTTTTTTGGACGATATCGACAGTCCGAACCTTCATCGCTGTTGAATTTAACCTACAGACAATGATTATTTGAATATCTATTCTGTAAGAATGAAAAAAATAATTATCTTGTCGGTGGTTTTGCGGTTGCTGATAATTTATTTTTCCCGCGGAGTCGATAATTTTGACCTGCAGTCGTACCGGTTAGTCGGCGAACTGACCGCCAAGGGGTTTGACGTTTATTCCCGGATCGCCAGCCTGCGCTATCCGTATTTACCGGTTTTCCTGTATTTGGAGGGGCTGGCGCATTGGTTGGGGAGGTCGGGAGGGTTGGGGCGGTTTGGGGAAACCGCGATTATAAAAATTATCATCAACGCTTTCGACATCGGCAATGTTTATCTCATATATCGCCTGACCGGAAACAACCTCAAAAAAGCTTTCTTGTATGCGGTCAATCCGGTGTCATTGTTGGTGTTTTGTTTCCACGGCCAGTTCGACGCCATACCCATCTTTTTTCTGCTTTTGTCACTTTATTTAATTAAAGTGAAAAAAAACGTGTCGGCTGTTTTGGCATTTTCTTTTGCGGTTGCTGTCAAGACTTGGCCTTTTCTGTTTTCAATATTGATCTTTAAAAAATTGAAAAACAAAAAACTGATATTTTTGACGGTTATTTTTCCGTTGTTATCAATATTCGCTTATGCGGTTTTATTCAGATCATCATTTGTCGATATTTCGAAGACAATCGTTGGTTATCAAGGGCTTTGGGGGATCTGGGGAGTCGGTGAGGCGATCGGACAGATCAGGCTCCGCTGGCAAAAATTATTGACGGGAATATTCCTCTCGGGTTTCCTCCTTTATTCTTTTCGCCTAAAAGAAAAAAATATTTTAAAGGGAATTTACGGCATGCTTTTATTTTTTTTCGTTT
>JAMCTE010000026.1 GCA_023381015.1 Patescibacteria group bacterium
GCCAACGACTACGTAAACAAAAGTTATTTTGATTTTCCGAAAATGCTCGAGAAAATTAAAAGTTTTTCCAAATAATGAACCTAGTCGATGATGTGACATTGAGATCTTTGATCATCAAGGCCGGTTTGACCGATAAAGGCGGGATGGAGCAGATCGACGACTACATCAAAAATACCGGGAGTACTCTTTATGAAGCTTTGATTGAAAAAAATATTGCCAATGACGAAAAATTGGGAATCTTGATTGCCGATCATCTCAAGTTGCCTTTTGTGGTTTTGGCAAAAATTTCCATTCCTGAGGACGTCTACAAGATCGTACCGGAAAGAATGGCGAGGAAACAACGGGTAGTCTGTTTTGCACTGGACGACTCAGGCGCAAAATTAGCCATGGCAAATCCCGGAAATAAGGCAGTCATCGAATCCATCTCAAAAAAAATCAATAAAAAAGTCATACCCTATTTTGCGACAGAAAGAGACATCGTCGGTACTTTCCACATCTATCAAAAAGACCTGCAGGCAACTTTTAACCGGTTGATCGAAGAATCAACCTTGCAGCCGTTGAAGGACGTTCCGGTCATAAAAATAGTTGATTTAATCATTGCCTATGCCAACCAGGACCGATCGTCAGATATCCATATCGAGCCACAGGAAAAAGATACCATAGTCCGTTTTAGGATAGATGGAATGCTCCACGACATTTTTCGTCTCCCGATCAGGCTCCACGACAGAATCATCACAAGGATAAAAGTCCTATCACGTCTTCGTACCGACGAACACTTGGCTGCTCAGGATGGTAAAATGCGTTTCGACACAGAAGAAGAAACCATCGATATCAGAGTTTCCATTCTTCCCATCGTTGATGGTGAAAAAGCAGTCCTTAGGCTTCTTTCAACTCATGCGAGGCAGTTTTCGTTGTCGGATTTAGGAATGAGCGAGGAAGATTTGAAAAAACTCACCAAGGCGATGAAAAAATCCTACGGAATGATTTTGTCAACCGGACCAACCGGCAGCGGAAAATCAACCAGCATTTACTCTATTTTGAAAATTATCAACCGGCGGGAAAGAAATATCACGACGATCGAGGACCCGGTCGAGTATCGGATAAAAGGCGTCAACCAAATAAACGTCAATCCGAAAAGCGGTTTGACATTTGCCAACGGCTTGAGATCGATCCTTAGACAGGATCCTAATGTGATTTTTGTCGGTGAGATCAGAGACGTGGAAACCGCGGGAATCGCCGTCAACGCGGCCTTGACCGGGCACTTGGTCGTCTCCACATTACACACTAACGATGCGGCAACTGCCCTTCCCCGCTTGATCGACATGAAAGTAGAACCTTTTCTAGTCGCATCAACCATTAACATCATCGTCGCCCAGAGGTTGGTGAGAAAAATCTGCGAGATGTGCAAGACGTCGATTGACATCACCCAAGAAGAATTGCAGAAAAACTTCGCCCAGATGACGATCGACAGGCATTTCGGAAAGGGAGACAAATTCCAAATCTATTACGGACAAGGATGCAAAATTTGCCACCAAACCGGTTTTTCAGGAAGAATCGGCGTTTTTGAGATGCTTGAGGTTTCCAAGGAAATAAAAAAAATGATCATCGAGAAACTGGATGCGGACGATATTGTCAAACAGGCTGTCAAGGAGGGCATGACGACGATGCTTGACGACGGAATCGAGAAAGTAAAGATTGGCCTGACAACGATCGAGGAAGTATTAAGAGTTACCAAGGTCGAGTTGACATGAATACAAAAAACGTTTCCCTTTCAACCGACGAAAAAATTTCGCTGTTTACCAGCCTGGCGACGATGCTCAAAGCAGGCATTACTCTTATCGAGGCAATCGATTCGCTCCTTGAAGACAGCAAAGGCAACCAAAAAAAAATCCTGATGATACTAAAAGATGATTTGTCATCCGGAAAAAGAATCAACGTTTCTTTTGCCCGTTTTCCGCAGGTTTTTGATGATGTTACCGTATCGATTATAAAAGCTGCCGAAGAAGCAGGCACTCTGGATACGACATTGCGGCAAATAAAGGACAATATCCAGAAGGAGGCGGAGTTTGTCAATTCTATTAAATCGGCCTTAATGTATCCGGCATTCATAGTCGTTCTTTTTATCGGTGTTTTTTTGATGATTCTTTTGTTTGTTATTCCCCGCATCGCTCAAGTTTTCCTGAGCCTAAAAATTTCCTTGCCATGGCCAACAAGGATGATGATTTTCATGTCTAATCTAATGCTCAAACAAACGGTGCCTTTCCTGTTAATATCGTCAACGCTACTTGGCATATTCGTTTTGATTTACATTACCCAAAAAAAAAGACTTTTCGCTTTTTTTTATAATCTACCCGGAATATCAAGTTTGGTAATTCAAATTGATCTGGTAAGGTTTTCCCGTAGTTTGGCCATGCTGTATTCGTCCGGAATTACCATAACTTCGGCGCTCGAACTTTGCGAAGGGATCGTTTTAAACAGTCGAGTCAACAAAATGATCCACGAAGCCAAAATGACTATTTTTTCGGGTAAAAAACTTTCTGACGTCCTCAAGCTTCATCGCCAGATCGTGCCGTCAATCATGATCAAGATCATCGAAACCGGAGAAAAAAGCGGCTCCCTCGAAGAATCGTTAAAAGAAGTCTCGGATTATATCGATTATCAAGTGACTCGCACTTTGAAGACACTGACTGCTTTGATCGAGCCGATCATGTTGGTTTTCGTCGGCGCCATGGTCGGAGGGATGATGTTATCAATTATCGCTCCAATTTACGGGTTGATAAGCCAGGTGGGAGGTCATTGACATGGCAAATAATAAAGGCTTAGCCTTGATAGAAATCATTATTGTTATCGGGATAATGTCGATACTGGCTGCCTTTACCGGATTTAGTTTAATCCGATCACGCAATTCGGTTTCCTTAGACAACGTCGTTGCCAAAACAATCAGCGATATAAAAAATCAGCAGATAGAGTCAATGAACGGATATAGCCAGGGTGGCGTTCAAACTTCCTACTACGGCATTTATTTCGAAACAAACCGTTATACCCTATTCCATACGTCAACCTATCAGGCTAATGACTCCAACAATTTCGTCGTTAATTTAGATACTGACGATCAATTTGTCGTCATCAATATCCCCCAGAGCCAAATTGTTTTTGCTTCGGAAAGCGGCGAAATCAGCAACTTTAGCGACACACAGAATTTTATAACCATCGAAAATACCAACTCTAATCAACAGAAAACCTTATATTTTAACCGTTTTGGAGCAGTTTATGCGATTAATTAGCTATACAGGGCAAAGCTTGATAGAACTACTGATAGTAATCGGTTTATTGGCAATCCTTTTGCCGGTTTTGTTTTATGGGTTTATTGCCGGTCAGCAAGGAAGAAACCAAGAAGATCAGCAGTTTCAGGCGGTTTCGCTACTGAAAGAAGCCAGCGAGGCGGTCAGAAACGTAAAGGAGGCAGATTGGAATACCTTTGCCATCGACGGTAACTACCATGCCGATGTTTCGGGAAACAAATGGGTTCTGGCCAATGGTCCATCAACCTTCAACGGGCTAGGAGAACTTATTAACATCGCCGACGTTTATCGTAATCCAACCAGTCAACAAATTGTCACCAGCGGCGGCACTCTAGATCCTTCAACTAAAAAAGTCACCGTAACTGTTTCCTGGTCCACTCCCCGCTCTTCTTCCATATCGTCGACACTCTATTTGACCAGGTTAACGAATTTAGCGAAAACCTATACAACAACAAACGACTTTTCCACCGGAACGTTGACAAATACATATGTTGTCAGTACGCCAAATACTTTGATTCCCAACGACGGCGAAGTCGATTTGGGGGCCGGCGGCGGCGGAGGTAATTGGTGTCAACCAAGCAAATCAATTACCCAGGTAGATCTGCCAAAGCAAGGAGTCGCCAATGCCATATCAGCGATTGAAGGCTCGGTTTTTGCCGGGACAGGCAACAACGCCTCTGGCGTGTCGTTTGCAAAAGTAACGATGACGACAAACCAGGATCCGCCAATTGCGACGATTTCGGCGACATTCGATGGTTACAAGACTAACAGTGTTTTTGGAACGAACAATTATGCCTTTTTGACCACAAATACCAGTGGCAGCCAGGTTGTCATAATTTACCTTAACCAATTCACTGACCCGCCGACCAACTCCAAATACTTGCAAGCAGGCTCGATTAATCTAGGGAGCGGGAACGTCACCGGACAAAGCATTTTTGTCAGCAACAATCTTGCTTATGTTACTGCTTCAAATAACAAATTTTACGTTTATGATGTAAGTAACCCATCTGCCCCAGTTGCTAAAAACGGCACCGGTCTAACCCTGACCGGCGTCGGAGAAAAAGTGTTAGTTGCCGGTTCTTATGCTTATGTTGCTACTAACTCTACAGAGTATCCTCTCGAAATCATAAATATTTCCAACCCAACTAGCCCAAGCATCGTCGGAAAATTAGAAATAGATACCGGGCAGACCGGGATCGACGTCTATGTCAATACAAGCGTATCAAATCCAACAAGAGCATATTTGGTGACAAACTGGGTTTCAGGAAAAAAGGATTTCTATATAGTGGATGTTTCCAACCCATCGTCGCCTACTATACATGGGTTGAGTAGTTATGATACCGGAGGAATGAATCCAACCGGGGTAACCGTGGTCACAGGAAACCGAGCCATCGTTGTTGGCACGGGAGGCACTTACCAGTATCAAGTAATTGATATTACAAACGAAACGGGAACTTTGAGTGCTTGTGCAACCTTGCAGTACTCGACCGGAGTTTATGGAGTATCCTCCGTATTGCAAAGCAACGGTTATGCCTATTCTTATATCATAACCGGCGATGCAAACGCCGAGCTAAAAATTATTCTTGGTGGATCAGGAGGGCAATACACGAGTGCGGGTACTTTCGAATCGGCCTCATTTGATCCTAGTTACAACACGGCATTCAACCGTTTTACAGCAACCGTAAATACTCCTCCACAGACAAACATTCAGCTCCAAATTGCCATAGCCGCTCAAGTCAACGGAACTTGTCAGGGAGCAAATTATACTTATATTGGCCCCGATCAAACGACGAACAGTTATTTTACGCCGGCAAGTGGCATTATCAGCGGCGGCATTCCCTATGTATCGGTATCGCCTTATTATATCAATCCAGGACGCTGTTTCCGTTATAAAGCCTATCTTAGTTCAACCGACAGCACGAAAACTCCAGCCCTTTATGACATTACCATTAACTATTCGCCATAAAATATGAAAAAATCATTTACTTTGATCGAGCTGATCTTGTTCATGGGATTATTTTCTATTTTGATTTTTGTCATCGCCGACATATTTGTCGCTTCTCTTAATGCAAAAATAACCGGAGAATCGACAGCTTATGTCGTTCAGGATAGCCGTTTCATTCTTTCCAAGTTTGCCAATGATTTGAATAACGCAAACTCCATAGTCAGTCCTCCTTTAGGAAACTCGTCGTCTACTCTCGATTTCATACTCTATGGTCAACCTGAAGAATACAGGCTGAACAATAATAATCTAGAATTGGTTATCGGATCAAATGCCTATGTTTTAAACGGCCAAAATACGCAGTTGACGAGTTTGACATTCCAAACTATCGCCAGTCAAAGCGCCAAAACTACCGTAAGAATAAATTTTACGATTCAGAGTAAAGAGCTAGTCGATGGGACAACCCAGGTTATCAATTCGGAAACGACCATCGGATTAAGATGAAAAGATCACAAACTCTAGTTAGTCTGCTTATCGTTGTTGCTGTATCGGTGATTGTCATCAGTTCTATCCTCGGTTTGATGATCAATAATGCCTATAGCACTTCTTCGGTCGAACAAGGTACGTTAGTCAAACTGGCTGCAGAGAGCGGTATGGAAACTGCCTTGCTAAGACTATTGAGAGATCCCTCCTATAGCGGAGAAACGTTGTCAAACTCGATCAACGGTTATACTACCGTAATTACCGTGACGGGCGACAACATCAATAAAACGCTACAGTCGGTTGCTTCATCTAGCAATTATGTCAGAAAAATTGTCGTCACAGTTGCTTATAATAATAATATTATGCAAGTTAATTCCTGGCAGGATAGCCAATAATGAAAAAAAATCTCAAAAAACTGTTAATTTGGCTTACTAAAACCGGCGTTTATTTTTTTATCGAAGGTTCGACGTCGATCTTATTTTTTGTTTTTCAGGCCGATTCGGTCAAATATTTTGACATCTATGACGAAAACAAATTCATTATTCAGTTGGATTCTTTTTTGAAACAAAATAAACTGGAGGAGACAGAAGCCTATTTTATCGTCGGACAAGATGCCGTGATTGAAGGCGAGTTTGTAAAAAATAATAGCGAAAATGTCGCCCAATTCATTGATAATATCCCTTACGAGCAGGTTATCACCAAAATCAACGAAAAGGAAAAGTCCGTTCACGTTCTCGGATTTAACGCCGCTTTTTATCAGACGATCAATAGCGTGATTGAAAAACTGGGAGGCCTCAAT
>JAMCTE010000027.1 GCA_023381015.1 Patescibacteria group bacterium
TATGTTTATAGATTTTTAATCGCCTTATGGGCGATGTCCTGCCTATACACCATTCCTCTGAACCAGACTCCTTTTCTGCCGATTACACCGTAAGCTTTTTTTATCGCCTCTTTTATGCTGCGTCCGTAAGAAGTTATTCCGAGTACCCTGCCGCCCATGGCCAATATTTTTTTATCCTTAAAACCGGTTCCGGCATGAAACACCGCTACGTCTTTATAATCATTTAGCCCGTTTATCGGCAAATTTTTAGCATATTTTCCCGGATAACCCGGTGCTGCCAAAACCACGCAAACCGAAGCACCTGGCTTAAAGATAATTTTCTGTTTATCGGCCGTTCCCTTGACTATTGATAATAAAATAGGCAGCAAATCGCTTTTCAGCATCGTCATCAACGGCTGGGTTTCCGGGTCGCCGAACCGGCAGTTGAATTCCAGAACTTTCGGACCGTCTTTTGTCAAAATCAGTCCGGGATACAAAATGCCTTGATAAAGACAGCCTTCTTTTTTCATCGCCTTGATGATCGGAGCGACGATTTCTTTTTCTATCCGGCCGATCAATTTCTGACTGGCTATTGGCACCGGCGCATAAGCGCCCATGCCGCCGGTGTTCGGACCCTGGTCGTTATCGTTCAACCTTTTGTGATCTTGGGAAGGCAGAAACGATTGGAAATTGACGCCGTCGGTTGCGACCATGAAAGAAACCTCCGGCCCGACCAGACATTCTTCGACGACGATTTTTCCCGTCAATTTTTCAACGAATGATTTCGCCTGGGCAAAATTGCTACAAACGGCCACCCCTTTGCCGGCATAAAGCCCGTCGGCTTTGACAACGACGGGAAACCTGGATTTTCCAATATAAGCCAAAGCGGATTTTTTGTCGTCGAAAGCGGCGAACTCGGCCGTCGGGATCCGGTATTTTTTCATCAATTTTTTGGCGAAGATCTTTGACGATTCGATCCGGCTGGCTTTTTTCGTCGGTCCGACAATGGCGAGGTTTTTCTTATTGAATTCGTCGACGATGCCTAGCGTCAGCGGCAGCTCCGGTCCGACCATAGTCAGGTCAACCTGTTGTTTTTCCGCAAACTCGGCCAGTCTACCGATCTCATTGACGCCGATGGCAACGTTTTCACCCACTGTAGACGTACCGGCGTTTCCCGGGGCAAAAAAAATTCGATCAACCAGTGGCGACTGGGACAATTTCCAACCCAAAGCATGCTCCCGACCGCCGCTACCGACGATTAAAATTTTCAATTTATGATTTGCAATTTTCATTATTTTAAAAAATATAATTTTGCGGGTGTCGAGGGTCTAGGGACCCAGACGGCGCGCAGTCGAGGGGTCTTGACCGAGCGAGCACCGGCGGGAAAAGACACGAGACAGGCCACCGCAAAATTAATTACACAATTTTTTTTAGTGATTCGACGTAAATCTTGTTTTCTTTATTTTTCAATCTGGCGTACAAAGATTCGACGGTATCGTTCGGCTTTATTTTCTCAAAACAACGCTCCTGGACGGGTCCGAAATCGAACTCCCGACTCAAAAAATGGACGGTCGACCCGGCATAAGTGGCTTTTTTGCCGATAAAATTACCGACGGCAACATCGGTTAGTTTTCCCCTGTTCCATAAGGCTTTTGTTCCGTCCGGATTTTTTACAACTGAGTCTATCCTATCCGGAATCAGGCCGGGATGGATATTCAAAATCCTGTTTTCAAAAGTCGCAATCATGATGTCAGGGATGATTTTCTTCCAACCAGCCAGACAGATATAATCAATCAGATATTTTTCCTTGAGGATCTTGGTCAGGTCGGTTTTTTTGTCGATGATCAATGTCGGCAACCGGTTAGTACTCGCCCTCAATAACCCTTTGGCTTTGGCGGTATCGCTAACGACGACGCTGATTTCCGCTTTCAAATTGCCGGATTTGATCGCGTCGATGATGGCTTGCAAGTTGGTGCCGCTTCCGGTATCGGAGATTAGGATGGCTAACCTTTTCATTCGAAAACATCCTTTCTGAATCCGCCCGTGACCGGCATGGGATATCTGCCGTCGAAACAGGCGCTGCAAAGGATTCCTGATTTGAGGCGTGACGCCTTGATCAAGCCGTCAAGACTCAAAAAAGCAAGCGAGTCGGCTCCGATGTGCTTTTCTATCTGTTTGACTTTCATGTGGGAAGCGATCAGCTGGTTTTTGTCAGGCGTATCGATGCCGAAATAACAAGGATCGGTGACCGGCGGCGAAGTCACTCTGACGTGAATTTTTTTTGCCCCGCAGCTTTTCAGAACCTTGACGATTTTTTTGATCGTCGTTCCCCTGACGATCGAGTCGTCAACGATAATTATCCTTTTGCCTTTAACTATCTGCCTTAAAGGATTAAATTTTATCTTCACCCCCATCTCGCGGATCTTATGTTCGGGTTGGATAAAGGTCCTGCCGATGTAACGGTTTTTTATCAAAACTTCCCCGTAAGGAATGCCTGATGCTTTGGAGTAACCGATGGCGGCCGAAGTGCCTGAGTCGGGCACGGCCACAACCATATCGGCAGCAACCGGTGCCTCGTACGACAACAGTTCCCCCGACCTTTGCCTGACTTGATGGACCAACTGTTTATTGATAATACTGTCGGGACGAGCTAAATAAACATACTCGAACAAACAAAAGCTTTTCCTTTTCGACTTGACCCTGCCGGCGACGGTAAACCCTTTTTCGTCAACGATGATGACTTCGCCCGGTGCGACATCGCGGACATATCGCGCTCCGATTGTATCCAAAGCGCAAGTCTCCGAACAGGCAACGTAGGCGCCACCGTTGAGTTTCCCCAAAACCAAGGGCCGGAAGCCAAAAGTGTCGCGAAACACGAGCAGTTTATTTTTCGTCAACGCCACCATGCTGAAAGCACCCTGGAGTTTTTCAAAAGAGTTTAGGATTTTTTCCTCCCAAGTCCGTCCGGGGGAGTTTTTGATGACGTGGCCCATGATTTCCGTATCGCTCGTCGACTCCAATTTGACGGTTTTCGGCAAAGTTTTGATCAATTCCATGGCATTGATGATGTTGCCGTTGTGGGCGAGGGCAAATTGATCAGGACCAAAGTCCAAAACGATTGGCTGGACGTTGCAGAGTTTGTTGCCGCCGGTTGTCGAATAGCGGGTGTGGCCGATGGCGGCAAAACCGGTAAGAGATTCTATTTTAGCCTTGTCGAAAACAGACGGCACTAACCCCAGACCTTTGACGCTTTTTAAGCGTCTTCCGTCGGTAACGGTGATGCCGGCGCCTTCCTGGCCGCGGTGCTGCAGGCTATAAAGGCCAAAAAAACTTATTCTGGCGACGTCTTCGCCTTTTCCATAAATTCCGAAGATGCCGCACTTGTCTTTCAAAGCCTCCAATCTTTTTGAACCTATTATGTTTAACATAGTGCCATTTTATCTCCCTGTTCTTACTTTGAGACTTAACTCAACACTATCCGCTCGTCGTCTCAAAGAGCGAACTTAGGCAGACTTAATGCTTGTAAGCCAAATTTTTAATTTGGCAACAATCATTACAACAAAAAAGCCCGCCATTGAGGCGGGGTAAAAGCAATAAAACTCATTATGGGTTTTATCAGCACCATATTATATCCTAACCTAGTCTTTTCAAAAAATCAATGGCAATATTTTATCTATAGCTAATTAATTCACGTCCGCTTGAAAATAAATATAATTTGTGTAAAATATTATCCAAAATGTCAGCAGCTTTAGAATTAGCAAAAAAATTTGGAGTCGAAAACGGCCCTCAAAGCGGCCATTTCGAGTTAGTATTTAAAGTTGGAAAAGAGGCGGAATTAAAATCAAATGTTCCGCCGATCGACATCGTTAAATTACAAGCACCTGAATATTTTAGGGAAGTCTTCGAAAAGGATCAGGCGCCGATCGCCGCTCTCAGATACAATGAATTTGGGATGTGTACCTTCCAGGTAAACAGACAATTAATACGCAACGTCACCGCCGATGTTCATACTATTGTAGAGGAAAAAGGCCAAGCGAAAGAAAAAGTTACCCATGAAGAAAACCACGTTACTGATGTTTTAGCAATGAACCAAAGCGACTTCGTCGAAATCAGGGGTACAACTATCCATGACGAGCCTTTTTTTGCCAAGGTCTCTTTCATTCCATCCTAACAGCTCATCTCGTCACCTGAAAGCTTTTTACCTGCTCCAATAGTTTTTTTGCTTCTTCGTTCTCTTGGAAATGGCGTCGCACCGGTTCGATCAATATTATTTATATTGTACTATAGGATATGATTTGATATAATTCCTCCATGCCGGAAAGATTTTCAGAAAGACAACTATTTCTTCAACTGATGGAAAAAACAGATAAATTATCTGGTTCTATCTATGTCGTAAATTATCCATCGGATTTGGATGTCAAAACTTTGCGCTGGGGCACGGAAAGATTGGTCAACAAAATGGGACCGTTAGTCGTCACTTGGCCAAACGTCAGTGCAAAAGTCCTGCACGGAGCCTTAAAAGATAAAAGCATTAATACCAAGTTCAATGAAGAAATTCCTCCATATATATTTTCTTGTCCTCAGGTCGACGAAATGCTTTTTGGCCATGAACCAGACGGAGTTCATCCACAAGCGGCCCGTTATTCTGACGTCAGCCGATCAGGTCCTGAAGTTGCCGCCTTTAGATCTTTGCCTTATCTAAGATTGACGATGAAGCAAATGAGAGAATCAAACGATGATGCAACTCGCAAATGGAAAGAAGAATTTGGTATCGGCGGGATAATTCCTTTTGCAACTCTTAGGAATGTTTTGCAGCAATATATAAATCATGACGTCAACGTATATACTATTCCCGCGACTTCAATGGCCGAAGCATACAAGGCAATTTTATACAGATTTGCGATCAACGATCCTCAATCCGGAAAAGATGTTGATCCCTGGTTGATCGTTAATCCTAAATCAGACAGATTTTTAAAAAGTCAAAGATTGGTTGATGTTTTTGTAAACTGGATTGACGATAAACTAGACTCTCAGAAAATAATCAAATTGCATAGCAAAATAATCAATCATTTCGACGACTTATACTTTAGTTCTCCAGAAGATATTGCCGAATTGATAATGATGATGGTCAATGATAACAATTACCATTTCAAAAAAGATTCGACTTTTTTAGATTCACTCTTGGGTTATATCGCGGAAGATTATTTCGATCCGTCCTCTGTGGCATCTCATTTTACTCAAGGCAGTCAAGATGATGCTTCTGAAGTCGTCATTCAATGGGATGATTCACTGGAAAAAAACCAGCCTCCCCCTGTTACGCCATGGAATCTTTTTGTACTGGTTGGTGATGGTCAAACGTCGATGGAACAGTTAATGAAACAAGCCCAACTATGTAGCGATTTATACAAAGGAGTACCTGTTTTTATAATCAAAGGCCCTGACGGACAACCTGTCAATATTTTTGACGAATCTCAGATACCGGTTCTCAGATACGTTGTTGCCTCTCTAGTAAGATACCAATTTAAATCAATTGTTAAAAAAGAAATAGAGCGCTATTACCAATTTGCTTTTGAAAGGAGAAAAGACCACCAAGATCCCGGCAAGGATCAAAGACGGCTGATGGATGCGTTTTAAGTCTACCTCGTCACCTGAAAGCTTTTTACCTGCTCCAATAGTTTTTTTGCTTCTTCGTTCTCTTGGAAATGGCGTCGCACCGGTTCGATCAACTGATCAAGAAGTTTGGACAAAGTGGCCTTCAGATCCATCGGGTGGACATTTTTCTCGGCGAATGTCCTTTCCATCTCGGAAAAGGTTTTGAAAGAAACATTTCCGCCGAATTTTTCCGGACGCTCGATAGTGACCTCGGAAATCCCCAATCTGTCGAATGATTCGAATATTATGTACCGGTAATACTCAAGGACGGGATTTTCCTTGATATCTCCCTCAAGACAATAAGCCTTGTTGATTTTCCTTTTGATGTCTTCGGCCGTATCGGTCATGAAAATCGCCGAGTCCGGCATCGATTTGCTCATTTTTCTCTCAATTGTCTTCTGGATAGCGCTTTCCTGCGCCACATTTTTCACCGAGTCGGTGTGCAAAGGTGGCTTAGCTAGACCCATCAACATATGATGAGAAACAACCACCGGTTTCCAAAAACCCAATTGAGGACCAACTTCGCGAGCCAGCATATTGACTTTTCTCTGGTCCATTCCAAGCTGGGTAATGTTGGCTTTCAACATAAAAATGTCAGCCACCTGCATACAGGAATAGATGATATGGGCGCCGGTCAATTTCTCTAATGATTCTTCCCTGCCCATCATCTCCGCTGTCCTGACAAACCTTTTTAAAGCATTTGACTTACCCACTTGTAAAACCAATTTCCAGTAATCGGGATTTTTCGCCATGTCGCTCGCCCAAAGGAATTCGACTTTGGAAAGGTCCATTCCCGATGCCCGCCAAACTTCGATAAAATATTTACCGACGGTTTTTATTTTTTCCAGATCGCCGCCCATCTTATTGTTGGCCATGGCGTGCCAATCAGCCACCCACATTCTAAATTTCACGCCTGCTTTAATCATTTTATTGACATTTATGGCGCGAAGTATTCCTTGGGCAATGTGGATCTGACCCGAAGGCTCAAATCCGTCATAAGCGATCAGCTCTTCTTCGCTTTCAAGCAGTTTTTTTAACTCATCCTCCTGAACGATTTCCTCACCGACTTCCTTGATCAGTTTCAAACGGTCTTCTGTTGTCATATCTTCTATTGACTACTAATTATTAATAATATACAATATTTGTATCACGATGAGAGGACTACCAAAGGCGGACCTTGTTCCCCGCGGGAATGCCTCTCATTTTTTTATCTTGCCTTTAATTTTTCTTTAAACAATCCGACGTTTACAATAAACCGGCCGAATTTCCTCAAAAGAGAGGAATATCTTTTGTTCGGTACGATCAATTTTGATAACTTGTTTTTTTCCGCCAGGTACTCTATGAGGCAGTGGAAGTCGCCATCTCCCGAGACTATCACGGCTTGGTCGTACTTGCTCCATTCGATCATTGAATGCAAAACCAGTTCGGCATCGACGTTCCCCTTTACCTTTACCTTTCCGTTTTTGTCTTTCATTTCGAGGGTCGGTTTGAACACGCAGATATAACCTACAGATTGTAAATGGGTGTATAAAGCCTGGTTCCCCTGGACGAAACCGATAAAGAGAAAGGTTTTTTTGACGCGGTATTTCGTAATCAGCAACTGCCTGAACTTCCCGAAATCCAGAGCCCAACCCTGGCTTTTTACACCAAGATTAAGATTTTGGCTGTCGATGAAAGCATAAATTTTTTGGAATTTTAATTTGCTCTTCATAAGATGATTATACTATCGACTAACTAAGAAAAATTCTGTCAGATTATTGCTACTGTCCTGCAAATCTTCTGCGACGATGTCAAAATCAAACATTGCCGCCAATCTTTTCGGACCGAGAATGGCGATGTTTTTCCGTAATTTGCCGTCAGCTAATGCCGCGGCTGATTTTGCCGTATCAAGCAAATCCCCTTGCCCACTAGCCTGTTTTAAATTAGGGTATTTCTTTGTTAAATTGTTTTTGCACTGACGTAAATTTTGCGAATGGGCCATAACCGTATCAATATCTTTAAAATCAACGTCTTTACGCTTCATCAAAAAATGCCTGATCAGAATCTGGAATTCGTCGGCGATCTTGAACTTGTATCTGGCCATGGCGTGGGTCGACTCCTCGACTACGCCGCCGACGGCGTTTTGGATCGCAAACAGGCCAAGATCGATATTGCCGTCGTGAAGGTTTTTCAAGACTTTTTCCGAGGTAAAAAGATATTTTATTTTTAATTTTTTGATGTTGTTTTTTTTGGCATAAAACATGATGGCCTCCTCATTGAAACTGCCTTTTCCTCCTTGGATGCCAAAAACCAAAAAATTCTTATTGATCCTTTTCGGCAATAGTTTGTTGTAAATCTTGTCATAAGCCCGGCCGAACCTGATCCGCATTTTTTTCGTAAACGGATTGAAGCTTTGCAAGTCACTAAACAACTGCCATGTGTCGTTACAGGCCTGGTCCATCACTTGGAGCAACCTTTTGGTCCCCAATGAATCGATTGGGGTCGATTTGAATTCAAACTCTTGAAGAAGTCGTCCTAAAAATTGGGAAACCCCCAAGGTATCGGCGGAAAGATGATCGTGCTCAACGGCTGACATCTCAACCACTTTCAAACCTTTTTTGGCAAAAAAATTCTTCCAAAAAACAAAATTTTTGTCATCAGACTTAAATTGATCCATTATTATTGGTAACCCTGCAAAACCATCCTTGCTGCTGTCGGGGCCAAACATCGGATGAGTCAGGATCGCCTGGGTCCTTTTTCCCTTCAGGTGGCGCTCAAGTACACCCGCCGGGTGGACTTTGACGGAGAGAGTGTCAATCAAAAGATGGTCTTCCCTGAAAAATTTTTTGTGCGTTTTGATGACCGATTCGAAACTGGAAATCGGCACGCAGTAAAAAATAACCTCTGCTTTAGCTATATCTTGCGGATTACTTCTTTTAACAATCACCACAGAAAAATCATCCTTCATCAATCTGAAAAGGGTCTTGCCGAAACGCCCGAATCCGACAATGGCGATTTTTTTCATAAAATCTCTGTCACCCCGACGAAAGTCGGGGTCAAAACTCCAACGTATATTAAAAGACTGGATTCCGGCCTACGCCGGAATGACAGACTGTTAATAAAAATATTCCTTTATATTGTCTACATTAACACAAATGCTTACTCTTACGAATCTTTTTCCGTTTTTCCCGTAAGCGGTCCCGGGAACCAATAAAATCTGTCTTTTTTCCAAAAGATCCATGCTGTACTTTCCGGAATCTTTGTAACCGTCCGGTATCCTGACCCAAAGATAAAGGCTGCCTTCGGTTTTTTTGGCCTCAAGACCGATTTTTTTCAGATTATAGACGATGATGTCTCTTCTTTTTTCATAACTGGCAATCATTTTTCTGTGCCAGTCGGCGTCAAAATTAGTCAAAGCATAAGCACCCAGTTTTTGGAAAGCTTTGGTCATTCCCGAATCGACTTGCGACTTTACCTTGGCCAAAGCGGCGATCAGCCGGCGGTTGCCCGCGATCCAACCCATCCTGAATCCGGCGAAGGAAAACATCTTGGAAAAACTGCCGATCTCGACACAAACGTCTTTGGCTCCCTTGATCTGTAAAATACTCGGCGCGACAAAGCCGCCGAAAGTGACTTCCGAGTAGGCATTGTCATATACCAACCAGATGTGATGTCTCCTGGCAAAGTCGACGATTTTTTCCAGCTCTTTGACGGTGGCCACTTGGCCGGTCGGGTTGGCAGGGAAATTGACCCAAATAAACCTCGTCCGTTTGGAAACTTTTTTTTCCAACTCTTTGACGTCAATTTTGAAATCATTCTTTTCCAACAGGTTGTAAAAAACCGGCTTGGCACCGATCATCAACGCCGGTCCGGAAAAACCAGGGTAGCCTGGGTCGGGCAACAAAAACTCATCCCCATCATCCAACAGGGCCAAAGTCAAATGACTGACGCCGTCCTTAGCTCCAAACAAAGGAAATAGTTCGTCATCATCCAAATTGACAGCAAATCTTTCTTTATACCAAAATTTTATCGCCGCAGTCAGCTCTGGGATCGCTCCGTAGCCCGGATACATATGGGCATCAGGCTCAGCTATAAATTCTTGTAATTTTTTGATGAGTATCTTGTTTGGGGGAAAATCAGGCGATCCCGCTCCAAAACTCAAAACTTTACGTCCGTTCTTTTTCTCCACATCCAGCACCTTTTTGTCCAGGACGGAAAAGATGTATTCGGGAAATTTGTTCAAACGGTTGGATAATTTCATATTTCTCTTTCTATTTTTAACGATTCTTCGTTGATGATCTGCCAGATTTTTTTCAAAAATCCTTTTTTAGATTTGATTATCTTTTGCCAGCGCGATCTATCAAAAACCGGCAAATTATTTTTCTTTTTTAAAAGGCCGATTTTCTTGACAATCTTCATCCTTTTTTCCAATAAATTTACTGCCGATTTATCAATCGAGTCAATTTGATCCCGTAATTCAATTAATTTATTTCTCATATTTATACTGTCATCCGGCGTAGGCCGGGATCCAG
>JAMCTE010000028.1 GCA_023381015.1 Patescibacteria group bacterium
AAACCGAGTGACGTAATTTTAAAGCAATTGGCGTTTGTAATATAATTCTCATTATGGCCAACAGTTTCTTTAACGATGAAAATACCATTAAAAAAATAAGGACGGGTTATTATTCTGCGCTTTATTTCAAACGGACCAAGGAAATATTAGCCAAGGAAAATAATTTGAAGAAGGTAACGATGCAAATCTTTCAAAAAAATAACGATGCCACTCTTTGTGGCGTGGGTGAAGTCTTGGAATTATTAAAAATAGCAACTGGTTATTTCAAAAAGGATGAATGGATAGATAAGTTTGAAGAATTAGAAGTAAGACATTTAAAAGACGGGGATAATATTTCCGCTTTTGAATCGGTTATCCATATAAACGGACCTTACCTTTATTTTTCCCATTTGGAATCGATTTATTTGGGAATTTTGGCCAGAAGAACATTGGTTGCGACAAACTGCAAAAAAGCCGTCAAGGCCGCCAACGGCAAACCGGTGATATTCTTCGCCGACCGGTTCGACCATTTTTCCAATCAAGAAGGAGACGGTTACGCTGCCCACATAGGAGGCATAACAACAGTTTGTACTAGCGCCCAAGCATCCTTATGGAACGGCAAAATAACCGGCACTATTCCCCACGCTTTGATCGCTGTCAACGACGGCAACACAATAAAAGCTGTCCGGCAGTTCTCAAAACATGTAAAGGACAACGTGATTGCCTTGGTTGATTTTGACAATGACAGCATAAATACGACGTTGAAAGTCGCTGCTGCCCTAAAAAAAAAGCTATGGGGAGTCAGGGTTGACACCTCAGAAAACATCATCGACAAATCACTTGCTTCCAAAAAAAATAAGAAATATTATGGCGTCAATCCTGACTTGATCAAACTGTTGAGATCCGAATTGAACCGGAATGGATTTTCTGGTGTAAAAATAGTCGTATCCGGAGGGTTCAATGAAAATAAAATCAAATCTTTCGAAAAGAATAAGGTTCCTGTTGACGCGTACGGCGTTGGCTCTGCCCTGTTAAAGGGCGGTAATGATTTCACCGCAGACATTGTAATGGTAGAAAATAAAAAAATCGCCAAATACGGAAGAATGTATAAACCAAACGAAAAATTTGTATCAATCCATAACCCTTCTGTATGAATCTATTTTTGTTAGAATGGACTCATGCTAAATAACGAACAAAAAGAGGCCGTCGAATACAACCGTGGTCCGCTCCTTATCATCGCCGGAGCCGGCACCGGAAAAACTACCGTCATCGTCGAAAAAATCAAATCCTTCCTCAAAAAAAAACTGGCAAAACCGGAGGAAATTCTGGCTTTGACTTTCACTGAAAAAGCCGCTTTCGAGATGGAAGAGCGGGTCGACAAAGAAATTCCTTACGGGTATTTCCAGATGTGGATCTCTACTTTCCATGCTTTCGCTGACCAAGTGCTAAAAGAACAAGCAACTCACATCGGTTTAACTCCAGGATTCAGGCTGATGACAGAGGCGGAAACAATCATATTCTTGAGGAAAAATTTATTTCTATTCAATTTGAACTATTTCCGGCCTCTTGGCAACCCTAACAAGTTTTTGGGGGCGCTCTTGGATCACTTCTCCAGGTTGAGGGATGAGGACACGACACCAGAACAATATCTAAAATGGGTCAAAAAACAAAAAAATTCGGAAGAAACAAAAAAATATCTCGAACTAGCCGATGCTTATAAAACTTATCAGGCCATTAAAATTAAGGAGGGTCTTTTCGATTTTTCGGACTTAATATATTACTTATTAAAACTTTTTCGGGAAAGAAAAAACATTCTTCAAGACTATCAAAAAAAATTCAAATATATTCTTGTCGATGAGTTCCAGGACACCAATATTGCCCAATATCAGTTAATCAAGCTCATCTGCCCTCAAGAAAAAAATCCAAAACTGACAGTCGTTGGGGACGACTCGCAGGCCATATACAAGTTCAGAGGCGCTTCTGTTTCCAACATCATGAGCTTCATGAAAGATTACAAAAAAGCAAAACAGATAACTTTGAACCAAAACTATCGTTCCAACCAAAATATTCTGGACAAAAGTTACCAATTGATAAAGTTCAACGACCCCGACACCTTGGAAGCGAAACTTGGCATTTCCAAAAGATTAATTTCCCAAAAGTCCGGCAAAAGCGATTCCGTCGGATTCTTTATGGGAGAGCGGGTCGAAGAAGAAGCTGATTTCGTCGTCAAACAAATTTTGACCCTCAAAAAAAAATATCAGTATTCTGACTTCGCCATCCTCTGCCGGGCCAACAACCACAGCGATCCTTTTATCAGAGCGTTCTCCAGGGCGGAACTGCCTTACCAATTCCTGGGTCCAGGCATGTTGCTTAAACAACCGGAAATAAAAGATCTCATCGCCTATCTTAAGGTACTATATAACGTCGAAGACTCCGTTTCCCTGTTCCGGGTTTTGTCGATGGACGTATTCGACATCGATCCAAAAGACCTGGCCTATCTCGCGTCCTTTGCCAAAAAAGCAAACTTGTTTCTTTTTCAAGCCCTAGAAATCTATCTTTCTTTTTTTGAAAACGAGTTACACAAAGAAGAATTCTCCGTCTACGAAAAAATTCTTCCCCTGCTTTCGGAAATTGCTAGAAATAAACTTTTTTTTATCTATCGGCTGATCAAGAAACATTTTGGATTGGTGAAAAAAGAAACCGCTGGACAGATCCTCTATTTTTTTCTTGAAGAAACAAAGTACTTGAACAAACTGATAGCCTACAAAACAGAGAAGGAAGAAAAAATTGCCCTCAACGTTTCCAAATTTTTCAACAGGATAAAGGTTTTTGAATCAGAACACGAGGATTCCTCTGTGGCGGCGGTCGTCGATTTCCTTGATATGAGTCTGGAGTTGGGAGAATCACCGATTGTCTCCCAAACCGACATCTCTTCCTACAACGCCATAAATATTTTGACTGTCCATTCTGCCAAAGGTCTTGAATTCCCCGTTGTTTTCCTGGTCAATCTGACTCGCGGGCGTTTCCCCACTTACGAAAGGAGAGAAACCATTCCGATTTCCACCGACCTGATCAAGGAAATTCTCCCCGAAGGTGACTCTCACGCCGAAGAAGAAAGACGACTGTTTTATGTAGGCTTGACCAGGGCAAAGGACGAAGTGTTTCTGACCGCTTCGCGTTTCTATGGTGAAGGTATCCGACAACAAAAACTTTCGCCGTTTGTCGAAGAAACCCTGGGTAAAAAATTCTTGGCTAAATATGAAATGGTGACCTCGGACGAAAAAAAACAGATGTCAATTTTTGACTACAAAAAACCAAAAGAAAAAATCCTCAAACCGATAATAAATAATAGCGTCTTCTCGTATACCCAACTGGAAACATATGAACGGTGTCCGCTTCAATACAAATATCAGTATGTCTTGAGAATTCCGACCGCACCGACAGCCGCTTTGTCGTTCGGCAATACAATCCATCGGACTTTACAGAATTTTTATGAAAAATTCTCAAAAAACAGTTCTGTTGGAAAAGACGACTTGCTAAACCTATACAAAAAAAACTGGAATCCAGTCGGCTACATATCGGCAGCCCACGAAGTACGGATGAAAAAAGAAGGAGAATCAATCCTAAAAAACTTTTTTGGCAAATTTCATAGTCAAAATATCCGCATCGTTGACGTCGAAAAACCATTTAAAATCAGAATCAATCAAAATACTTCGATCGTCGGTAAAATCGACCGGGTTGACAAACTGGATAATGATCAAATAGAAATCATCGATTATAAAACCGGAAAGATGCCTAGCGAAAAAGGCCTTAAAAAAAACCTGCAACTTGCCATCTATGCTTTAGCGGTCAGTGACCGCGGATTGTACGGAAAAAAATTAAACAAAATCAAACTGAGCTTCTTTTATCTGCAGGACATGAAAAAAATCTCATCGACAAAAACAGAAAACGACATCGACACCGTAAAAAAAGAGGTTGTCGAAAAAGCCGAAGAGATAAGGACTAACCGATTTGAGGCAAACGTCGGTCCCTGGTGTGACTTCTGCCCGTTCCGGATGATATGCGAAGCTTGGCAATAAACTCGCGGTGTATAATATATCAATGACAAAACGGATTATTGGATCAAGATTTTTCCAAAGGTTCCTGGAAATGATCATTCCGATCGGCTCCTGGTTTCTGATTACCCTGCCCGTTTGGCTTTCCCCTTTCCACCCGGCTCTGGTCGCTTATTTTATCATCGCCTTTGACCTTTATTTCTTTTATAAATCCATATTGACCGCATACTCAGCGGTACTTTCCTATAGCGAAATCCTTTACCATTCGAAAATCAATTACAGGAAAAAAGTATTGGGGATAAAATCTGCGGCCGGTGTAAAACATCTGATCATCGTCCCCAATTTTAAAGAACCGCTACACAAGTTGGATTCGACGATAAATTCTTTCGTAAAGAACGACTATCCCCATAAAAGTTTATATCTCGTCTTAGCTTTCGAAAAAAGGGAGGCCGATGCTACCAATAAATATGATTTTTTACATAATAAATACCAGAAATATTTTCAGGATATTATCGTCAGCTTTCATCCCGATTTGCCAAACGAAGAACCTGGCAAGGCAAGCAATCAAACTTTTGCCGCCAAAATCGCTGACGATTACGCTTCTAAAAATGGCTGGAAGAGGGAGGAGACTTTGGTCACCATCTGCGACGCCGACAGCCATCTGCCTACCAATTACTTTTCTTACCTTTCCTACAGTTTTCTTAAGGACAAAGACAGAATCTATCATTTTTATTGGGCGCCTGTCCTGCTTTACAACAATTTTTGGAAACTGCCCTTGTTTATCAGGATGCAAGCAACTCTTTCTTCAATCCTGAGGCTGGCATTTCTTTCACAAAAAGAAAACTTGATCCAAGTATCTACTTATTCGACCAATCTTTGGTTGCTAAAAAAAATTAATTTTTGGGATGTCGATATCATTCCTGAAGACTGGCACATATATTTCCAGGCATTTTTCGCTTTGGGAGAAAAAGTGAAAACTATTCCCCTTTTTACGATCGTCAACGGTGACGCCGTCTATTCAGGCGCAACCCTAAAAACTTTTATCAATCGTTATGAACAGGAAAAACGCTGGGCATGGGGAGTAAGCGACGTCGGTTATGTCCTGAAAAAATTTTTCCAGTCTCCCGACATCGATATGGTCGCCAAGATAAAAAAAGTTTTCTTTATCGGGGAAACCCACCTATTTTGGCCCGTTTCATTCTTTATATTGACGATCAGCGCTTCTATTCCTCCTTTGGTCAATCCTGTTTTCAAACGCACGGTTCTCGGTTTTCTTCTTCCTCAACTTTCGGCTCTGATCTTGACCCTGTCTTCAGCGATGTTGATTTTGTATATTTATTTGGATATTAAAATACGTGCCAGAGTCAATATGAAAACCAGCTTGCTTAGCTTACCGCTGCTTCTGGTTCAATGGTATCTCTTGCCGTTGGTGTCATTCATTTTTTCTTCGCTTCCCGCCTTAGACGCCCATACGAGAATTTTGTTTGGTAAAAAGTTAAAATATAAAGTAACGGAAAAAATCTGATATGATAAATGTCCTGTTTACAAAAACTCCATTGATGTTTTTTGTGCAGTCTTTCTGGAGCGATGAGGCTTTCTCTTATTTAATGGCAAAAAAATCTCTTTTGAATATTGTCGTTCTTTCGGCCAAAGATTTCAGCCCGCCTTTATATTACTTCTTACTTCACTTTTGGATGAATGTTTTCGGAACGTCAGAGGTCATGATCCGTCTTCTTTCGGTAATTTTTTATTGGGCAACTATTTATGTTTGTTTTATTTTTTTGAGCGACTTCTTCAAGATGAAGTTAAAAAAGGCTTTTTTCTATACTTTTTTTATCGCTATCAATCCTATCCTGCTCTACTATGCTTTTGAAGCCCGCATGTACTCGATGTTTGCCTTTTTCAGCGTTTTGTCTTTTTATGCCCTATATAAAAAAAATGATAAACTTTATCTTTTTGCGGCGGTCCTTGGACTCTACACTCATTATTTCATGGTATTTGTCGTCATCCTCCAATATTTTATGTCCAAGTCAAAACAACTCAAAGCCTTCGTCATCTTTTTGCCATGGGGATTATATACGCTAATAAGTAAAGGAGTCGGCCCGGAACCTTTTTGGATCCAGAGTTTTTCACTCAGTAATCTCGTCAATTTCGTCGGCAGCATATATACCGGATACGAACCAGAGTTAAATTTCTTCAGCAATTCGATTTTTCTTTTTTCCCTGGTAATCCTGATATTGATAGGATTCGGTTATCTGAATCATAAAAACAACCGGGGAGAAAAACACAGGCTTTTCCGCTATCTGATTATCTGGGCTTTGGCGATTCCTTTTTTTATTACTTTGATATCGTACATCAAACCGATTTTCTTACCGCGGTATCTGATTTTTTCCACCATAGGTCTGCTGTTGCTTTTGATCTTCATTGCCGAAGAATTGCCTATTCCCTTCCGAGTCGGAGTCGTCGGATTATTGATCGCCGTCACTCTTTACTATCAGGGACTCCAAGTCGCCTATAGAAGAAAAGCTGATCTGAGAAAAACGATCGGAGAGATCAAATTATTGATGTCAAAGGGAGATAAACTATATGTATCAAGCGAACAGGATTTTTTTACGGCGCAATACTATTTAGATGAAAATCGAGTTTATGTCTGGGGAAAAACCTATCAGGAAATCCCCGACTACGTCGGTAAAGTCCTCATTCCACAAGAAAAAGTCGTTAGGATTTTGCCTTTTTACCCGAACAAGGCTTTCGTGCTGACTCGCGACGGCAACTACACCATTCAAGCCGCTTATTGACTTGGCTAAAATTCTGTTATAATTTAAATATTCTTTCGGGGTTTTGTGTGACCAGCCTAAATCGATATTTCGGCGAGGCGAAGAATTCACAATCGGATGTAAAATCAGGTACAGACTGTGCCTGATGAACTCATCGAGCTTGGCTAAAGCCTGGCACGAGTAGGTGCGACTCCTACAGCGACCGTAAAGTCGGGATAAAAGAAAGAATATAATAAAAACTGGTGTCGAGGACCTAGAAATCCCGACAGCGCGTGGACTCGACGGTATTGGAGTCGGCCTAGCACTGGCGGGAAAAGATACGATACAGGCATCCGTTTTTGTTATTCATTAATTATTATTTAACCCCGAAAGGGGTATTTTTTATGGCTTATATAGTTTTGGCTGCTCTGCTTTGGAGTTTGGATGGTATACTTCGCCGGGGTCTCTACACGGTTTCACCGGCGATAGTGGTTTTTTGGGAACACTTCCTTGGAGCATTGGTGCTTTTTCCTTTTATCATTAAAAACCTCAAGGAAATAAGAAAACTTAACGCCAAAGAATGGGTATCGATAGTAGTCGTCAGTCTTTTTTCAGGCGCGCTGGGAACGATTTTTTATACCGCTGCCCTCGGAAAAGTCAACTACATTCAATTTTCGGTCGTCGTCATCCTCCAACAGTTGCAACCGATCTGGGCGATCCTGACGGCTGCCATCGTCCTCAAGGAAAAAATCACCAAAAGATTCATTCCTTGGGCAATCATCGCCATCGTCGCATCCTATCTTGTTACTTTCAAAGATCTAAAATTCAACTTCCAAACCGGGCAAGGGACTCTGATCGCCGCCTTACTCGCTTTGGCGGCAGGGATGATGTGGGCTACTTCGACATCGTTTTCCAAAATCGTCCTGAAAAAAGTTTCTTTTCAGATCGCGACTTTTTTAAGGTTCGTAATCGCCCCTATTTTTGCTTTTATTTTTGTCATTGGCTTGAAACAAACCGATCAGATAGCGAAATTGAATCTTGGTCAATGGGAATCGATCGTCGCCATTGTTTTCATGACCGGAATGGTGGCAATCCTTTTCTACTATAAAGGCTTAAAGAAAACCCAGGCTAAAGTAAGCTCCATTTTGGAATTGACGTGGCCGGTCTCGGCTATCTTCATCGACTATTTTTATTTCAAAAACGGTCTATCGGCAACCCAATTGGTCGGAGCATTTCTCGTCATGTTGTCAATTTACAAAATTGCTAAATTAAAAAATGGTTGACATTTGGTATACCGACAAAGTCGTTAGCGGAACCGGCGGCGGGAAAAAACTTGGTTTCCCTACAATCAACCTGAATGCTGATAGGTTTATCGGTGAGCTGAAAGAAGGCATCTATTCTTGCCTAGTCGAGTATGACAAAAAACAGTTTTTGGGAGCTCTTTATTTTGGTCCAAGGTACATCAGCAATGGAAAAAAATACATTCTGGAAATCCATATCATTGACTTTGATAAAACAATATACGGTAAAACAGTCGAATTCAAGATCGACAAGTTTATCAGAGCTCCTGTCGATGTAAAAAACCAGGTTGAACTGGTAGATTTGATAAAAAATGACGTCAAAACAATCAAATCGCTTTAAGGATTTCCTGGGGGTGAGTCAAAGGATTGACTTTTTCGAATTTTTTTTTGACTTGACCTTGAGGATCAATAAGGTAAGTATTTCTTAACGTTCCCTGAAATGTTTTTCCCAAAAATTTTTTTTCTCCCCAGGCGCCGTACTCCTGAATTACTTTTTTATCGACATCGGACAGGATCGGAAAATTTAAATGATATTTATCGCTGAACTTTTTGTGCGATTCTATCGAATCTTTTGACACTCCCAAAACAACCGCATTTTTATTTTTGAACTCTTGGCTGATTTCTCTGAATCCACAAGCTTCTTTGGTGCAGCCTGGCGTGTCGTCTTTCGGATAGAAATAAAGGACGATCCACTTTCCCTTATAGTCGGAGAGCTTATGAATGACACCGTCCTGATCAGGCAAGGAAAAGTCTTTGGCTTTCATAATTTTATTATACCTCTTCCTGTTCCTTTCTTTTTCTAGACCTGCCGGCATTTATGTACCGTTGGTTGAAAAAGGAAATGATTTCCTGGATGACGTATCCTAAAAACATATAGGCAAAAAGGGCGAAAATCGCCGAGAACTCGATCGTCAACGGGCCACGCAAAGTCTGCGAAGGAAACATGCCTTCAAAAGGCGATAACAGCGGCCGGCTCGTGTTATAAACCCAACGGACAAATGGAGCCGACGTCGATGCCCCCATCATCTTGAGAAGAATCCTCGTCCCGACTATTCCTTCGGCAAAAACGACCAAAAGGTTGAGCATGCCCAAAATCAGATCGGTTGATATCATATGAATTATTTATGCGAACAAGGCAAAAAAAGTTGCCTTAGGTTTTTTTTACCGCCACTATCTGACCAGTCCAAACTAAAGTTGCCGCTAGTAGTTTATTTTTATCGAGTTTATAAAGTCCATCCCGATTTTTTAATCCTGTCGGATATGGATCGCTGACTAAATAATCTTCTCCCTCTTTATCGTACAAAATTATGAAGTGACCTCTCGGCTCTCCTTTTATGTCGTCAAATTTATTTGTACCCTTAATTTTCCTTTCTCCCCAAATCCATGATTCCTCCAAGCAACATATCAAAAGATAACCTTCGGCCATATATTCATCAATCATTTTTGTTGATAAATCACAGATCTTGATTTCTCCGCTTTTTTTAAGATATTTTAGAAGATATTTGGCGCTTTTTTCCCATCGTCCTTTTTTATTTTTCTTGAGCCACTTTGTCAATTTTTGGACGAGTTCCTTGTTGCGTATATTTTTCCAGCTAGGAGAAACAACGAATGGATTGGTATTAATAAAAACCGTCTTTAACCCATTCGATAACAAATGCGAAGCGAGTTGCGCCGGATAAGTCGTGGTTTTATCATCAATTCTTAACTCCTTCAGAATGTCCTTTAATTCTGTTTTTATCCCAAAGTAACGGTAAACATTCAAAAGACAAACTGGACCACAGGATTTTGATCCTATCTCCTGCTTTTGGTTGGGAAAATCTTTCATGTTGCCCAGCCTCGATTTGAACGAGGATAAATAGATTCAGAGTCTATTGTCCTACCGTTAGACGACCGGGCAAATGATCATCATTGTCCTACCTCGCCCGACACGCAAGACGAGCTTGCGGGTCGTTGCGGGCGGGCCCGTTAGACGACCGGGTAATTAATTAGCTATATTTTAACAAATAACGAACCAACTTCCGGCCAATTTCTTTATTTGCTTTTATGTTTGGATGAGAATCGAAAGGTAATAAATTACAGAAATCTCTTTTTAGCATATCTTTATTGTCACCGTTCCGATCAGCTAAAAAATTGAAAAAATCGAATATAAAAATATTTTTATATTTTCTAGTTTCTAGACTCATAAAATTAGCAAGCTTTCTGGCATTTCTCGCCCAAACTGGATTATTCATCTCTTTTCTCAAAGGCGGCTGGGTAAAAATAATGAATCTATTTTTATAACTAGAAATGTTTTTCATAATTTGAGAATAATATTCTTTGTAATTATTCAATTTTTCAATGGTCTCGATTTTGGAAGTAGGAAAACAGTTTTTAAAAATAACGGTGTCAAAATAAAGAATATTTTTTAGTGTGTAATCATCCATTCTCCTTGAAAAAATTTCTGCATATTCTTTTGGAGAATTATTACTAATATTAATATTAAAATCTTTGCCAACCATCTTTCCGTTACCATCAGATAGTCCTGTTTTGAAAGTAAACAAACCGATTAAATACGAAAGAAATTTATAACGATAAAGATTGTATGAGTGATCCCATAATTCAACATGCGACGCTTTTTTTCTTAGTAATACCCTTACCTTTCCAAAAAATAGAAGCAATCCACCGGTAGAATGATGAATAAACAATATCTTCTTCATGATTAATTTTACAATCAAAAAATATCATTTCACTTTAATTAATTAAAGTGAGTCTTTAGACTATTGATATAATTAATCGTTATGGTAATGACCCTTACTGCTGAAACTGCCCAACACTATCTGGAAATCATTAAACTCCTAAACGGCCAATGGCTTTTGCAAGGGCCGTTGACCAGCCACCAATGGCTACGACTCAGTGCAACGCCGTACTATTTTTTCTTTCCAATCTTTTATCTTTTTAAATTCCATCCCTTAACTCTCGCTTACGTAACCATAATAATTGCCTTGATTCTACTTCCTCTCAACTATTTTGTTATAAGAAAAATTTTTGGCCGGGAGACTGCTTTTGCATCAACGTTGATCTTGTTTGTCTCACCGACCTACAGTAATTTGGTTAAACTGCCGAGTTTTTTTAACTTCGTCATTCCTTTGACTTATTGGTTAGTATTGGTCTTATGGGGAATTGTCAAAAAGAAAAAGGCAGACATTTGGTTGGTTTTTCTTATTGTTAGCCTGATGTCGACTTTGCATGCTGCGGCCCTGATGCTCTTAATTTTTTTTACCGGTCTTTTCATTTTCCTAAAAAAATTCGATCTCAAACAATCTGTCTTGAGTTTGCTTGCTTTTTTAGTACCGCAGATTCCTTTTTTCGTCAACGACTACTTTGATAAATTTTCAATGACTATAAATCTGCTGCTTTGGATCCCTTATAAGCTAATGAATTTCCTGACCGGTAATACCGTTGGATTAGACCGCAGACCTGTCCCCGATCAAACCCTAAAATACGTCCTTGATTTTTTTAACCTTAGCCAGATAAACAATTTCGGTTGGTTAATCGGTCTTATTTTTTTGTTCGCCCTGTCATTATATTTTTTTAAAAAAAAAGTTTCTCTTTTTGAAAATATTTTATTTTATTGGTTAATCTTTGGGACTCTGGTGTTGATAATTCACAAAAATCCACCCTCCCACTACTTCGTCCCGTTCGCCATTATCCCCATTATTCTTTTTGCCAGATTAGTCGTTCACGTAAACAAAAAAATAACCTTGTTAGTGCTTTCCTTATTAGTAATTTTTAGTTTTTTTAATCTAATCAAAAAACAGCCTTTCAGTCCTGAATTTATTTCTTATCAAACCGAAGAAAAAATTTGCCAAACAATAATCAAAGACGCCGCAGGAAAAAAATTCGCTTTTACCCGAAAAGGGCCTTTCGACAATTATGAAGACCAATTCAAACAGAACTATGAATACATCCTTTGGTGGTTGGGAAACCGCCCGGTGACTAAAGCAAGATTAAATTATAAAATAATAGAAAATGACGGGGAGATTATCGTCATGAAAAACAATCGTCTTCTTGTTAATATCCCACGAAGTAACTGATCTTTGCTTTGTTTTTCAAGTCGGTGATCAGCGTTTGTATTTCGCTTTGCAGCTTCTGTTGTACCAGGTCGGATTTTGCCTGATCCCGAGACGGAAGGCTGCCCGACGTACCGCCGGCCGCCGTCAACTGCGCTTTTTGAGTATTAATATAGTCGTTAATTTCTTTGTCGGTAACTTTTATATTGTTATTTACTAATTTTGTCGCTAACAGCTGCACTTTTACCGCGCTTTTCAAGGAGTCCTTAGTCATCCCTTGCTGGGCAAGTAAATCATCCAAAGTCGCTCCCTGACTATTGACGCTTTGTTCTATCTTAACCAATTCGTCGCTGACTTCTTTGTCGCTGACATTAATCTTTTTTCTTTTTGCTTCCTGTTCTATTAGAGAGTTGATGACAAATTCGTTAAGGACACTTTTTCCGTTTCGATTCTCAAGTTCGCTCACAACGGAAATACGGCTGATCGGCTGACCATTGACTACCGCGGCAAT
>JAMCTE010000029.1 GCA_023381015.1 Patescibacteria group bacterium
TCCCCAATTTTACCAACCGCCTGCTGGTAAATGGTCATTTCATTTTTTTGTTGATGTTTTTGATCGATAGAGTTTGTTTCTTAGCTCTTGTTCCGATAGATTTTTGAGAAAATAAGCTTTGGATTTGCTGTAGCTTGATTTCTTGATCAGGGAAATGCTGCTTATATATGGTGAAACAAAAGGAATTATGCGTTCAACGCCGATTCCTGAACGGGTAATCTTCCTGACGGTGATCATTCTCGTCTCCGGGGTATCGCCCTTGATCTTGATCAAGATACCCTTAAAGATCTGGACTCTCTCTTTATCGCCTTCCTTGATCTTGTAATGGATCGAAAGGGTGTCTCCAACCTTAAAGTTTTTTTCCTGGAATGAAATCGAATTTGCCATAAGATCTTCTATTTTAGCATTTAAGCATGATTTTTACAAGCCTCCAAAAAGGCGACAAAAATCGGGTGAGGGCTCAGAGGCCGGCTTTTGTATTCGGGGTGGCCCTGAGTGCCTAAATAAAACGGATGAACGTCCCTTGGCAGCTCAACCATCTCGACAAAGAAATTATCCGGGCTCACCCCTGAGATTATCAATCCTTTGTCCTGAAGGATTTTACGGTATTTATTGTTGAATTCGAAACGATGGCGGTGTCTCTCCGATGTCAAGGATTTCTTCTTGTCCTTAAAAGTGTTGGATTTTTCGTATATCGAGTAAGCTAAAGTATCTTTGCTGACGATACAATCGTAGGCTCCCAGTCTCATGCTCGTCCCGTCTCCTTTGATCCTTTGATATTTCGGATCAAACGGTATGCTGTGAATGATCGGGTTTTTGGTATTCGGATCGGCTTCGGTCGTATTGGCGTCCTTCAAGTTGGCGACCGATCTGGCAAATTCGACCGATCCCAACTGCATGCCGTAGCAAAGGCCCAGGTAAGGTATCTTTCTCTCTCTGGCGAACCCGGCCGAGGAAATTTTGCCTTCGACTCCTCTTGGCCCCCAACCGATAGGAACGATTATCCCGTCAGGATTCCCCAATATTGATATGCCTTCCTTCTCGACTTTTTCCGCATTAATCCAGTTGATCTTCAAGTCTATCCCGACCCGCCAAGAAGCATGGTCAAGGGCGTCTAGCAAAGCGGCATAAGAATCCCTCAATTCGTAGTCCCCGGTGCCGAAATATTTGCCGACGATGGCGATCTCGACGGTTTGATTCTTTTTCTTATATATCGACTCGATAAAATTTTTCCATGACGTCAAATTAGGTTTCTTGACAGACAAACCTAGTTTCTTCTGGATCTTTTCGCTGAATTTCTGATCTTCCAATACCAATGGGACCTCGTAGGGGATTTTGACGTCGGGATTTGAAATGATATTGTCCGGTTGGACATTGCAAAACAGGGCAAAACGATCGCGCCTCCTTTTGTCGATGTATTTTTCCGAGCGGGCGACGATAAAGTCCGGCTGGATGCCCATCGAATTGAGGGTTTTGACGGAAAGCTGGGTCGGCTTGGTCTTTGGCTCGCCAAGATGCTTCGGGGTCGGGACATAGGAAACGTGGATGTGGATGACGTCGCCCGGAAATCGCAGGGTCAACTGCCTTGAAGCTTCGTAGTAAAAGACGTTTTGGTATTCACCGGCGGTGCCGCCAAGTTCAATGACGATAATCTCCGCTTTAGTTTTTTTGCCCAACTGATTCATCCTGCTGATTATTTCATCGGTGATGTGGGGAATGGCTTCGACGTCCTCGCCCTTATAACCGAAATTCCTTTCCCGGTCGATGACGGTTTTATAGATTTGGCCCATGGTGACAAAATTGTCGGCGCTCATTTTCTCGTCGAGAAATTTTTCGTAGGTGCCTATGTCCATATCGGCCTCAGTGCCGTCGTCGCACAAAAAAGGATCACCGTGTTCGATCGGGTTAATAGTTCCGGAATCCATGTTCAAGTAGTTTTCAAATTTGATCGGAGCGACACGGTAACCTGATTTTTTGAGAAGAAAAGCGACCGAAGCAGTAGTAATTCCTTTACCGATTCCAGAAATCACGCCACCGGAAATGAATATGTACTTCATGATTTAATAGACAAATATACAAATATTAAACAAACAATTCAACACCAAATTTTTTATCCCGTTTGATTTGTTTCCTTGTCCATTTCCTTATTTGCAGGTTTGTCTACATCCGACAATTTCCAGGCCGAAAAATCGCATTTCGGATAGTTGCTGCAACCGTAAAAACGCTTTTTGCTTTTACTATATCTTACCACAATGTCTCCCCCGTCTTTTGGACATTTCTTTCCTTTGACCGTCTTCAGTATCGACTTGGTGTAACGACACTTCGGATAGTTGGCGCAGGCGATGAATTTTCCGAAACGAGAAAACCGGGTGATTAGATTGCCTCCGTCCAACGGGCAGATTCCCTCGACTTTATTCTCGATTTGAATGATCGTCGTATCTTTCTTGATCTCCTCAAGAGTCTGTTTGAAAGGTTTGTAAAAATCATCGAGAACCTGGATGAAATTTTTTTCGTCGTTGGCGATCTTGTCGAGGTCATCTTCCATCAAGGCGGTAAAATCCAGGTTGAAAAGCGACGGAAACGATTTGGAAAGGTAGTCGCAAATTGTTGATCCCAAAGGCGTCGGAACAAAATAACGACCGTCTTTTTCGACATAGTTTTTGGTTTGTATCAAAGTGATTATCGGAGCATAAGTCGATGGCCGACCGATACCCTTTTCCTCAAGGATTCTTATCAAAGACGCTTCGTTGAAACGGGGTGGCGGCTTGGTTTGCAGCTCTTCGCTTTCGAGGGATTGCAAAGAAATTGGTTGGTCCAATTTAACATCGGGTTTGGATAGGTTGGCCTCGACAAATTTCGGATTGAGCAACTTGAAAAAACCGTCGAAAATCACCTGCTCCGATTGGGAAACAAATAAATAATTTTTGGCACCAACTATCGATATTTTTATCGTCTTCAAATCGGCTTCCTTCATCTGGGTGGCAACGGCACGGTTGAAAATCAAGCCATAAAGCTTCTTATGGTTAGTGGTTAATTTTTCACCGGCTTTGATGTTCGCTACCAATTTGGTCGGTCTGATGGCTTCGTGGGCTTCCTGGGCCATTTTTGACCGGGTCTTGAATCCTCTTGGCTTTTCCAGCGCATACTGTTCGCCAAAGACATCCCTGATATAATCCTTGGCCTTGAAAACAAAAGAAGAAGACAGGTTAAAAGAGTCGGTTCGATGATACGTGATCAAGCCGCGTTCATAAAGGCCTTGCGCCAGACTCATCGTCATTTTAGAAGAAAAGCCGAACTTATAAAAGGCGTCCTGCTGTAAAAGGGAAGTTGTGAACGGTGGAGGAGGATATCTTTTGACGTCGGTCTCTTCGATCGAGGAGACTTTGTATTGATCAGATTGGATGTCAGATTTAATCGTTTCAACGTTATCTTTGTTGATCGAAGTTTTTGTGAACGAATAATCCCCGCTGAACAATTTAATCGTCGTTTTTGTTTCGTAAGGTTGGTTATCCTTGGAAACCAATTTCGCCTTGATCGAAGCGAAGATTCCATAGACTTGGAAATAATTTTCAATTTTAAAGTTTTTGATCTCTTTTTCCCTTTCGACGATTAACCTTAAGGCAACCGTCTGGACGCGCCCTGCCGAAAGCCAGTTTTTGCCGGTCTTCTTCCACAAAAGAGGTGACAGCTCGTATCCGACGACGCGATCGAGAATCCTTCTCGACTGCTGGCCTTTTACCAAACTTATCCGTAAAGCCGAAGGGTGCTCGAGAGCCTCCCTTAAAGCGTTGGGGGTAATCTCGTGGAATACTATCCTTTTCAGGTCCGGGTCGGTGATTTCGATCTCCGGCCAGATTTCCTTAATTTTGCCAAGGATGTAGGCGACGTGATAGCTTATTGATTCGCCCTCCCGGTCAGGATCGGTTGCCAGAATGATTTCCTTGTTTTCTCCGGCCAGTTTTTTTAGTTGGGCAACGACCTTTTCCTTATTTTTGATGATCTGATAGTCGGGTTTAAAATTTTTTTCGTAGTCGATGGCGATTTTATTGTTGGGAAGATCCCTGATATGTCCCATGGTTGCAAAAACAAAGTACTTGCCCTCTTCCTTCAATATCCGGTTGAATGTCCTCGCTTTGGTCGGCGATTCGACGATGATTAAAGCCATAGATGAATTATAACAACAAAACTATCGTAATTAGGCGAATAACGATCTTATTTCATTGTATACATAAGATATTTCTTTATAGGCAACCTCTTTATTCTTAAGAAAATCAAAAACTCGTTTAATCCTATTCGCGAGATCGCCGTCTTCGATTTTTCTGGATTCTTTAGTGTCGGAAGCAATCCTAAAACCTAGGTTTTTTTCCATTAAAACCGCAATTGACTGATTATCCATATGCTTCTCCATCATTAAAGGAGTATCTTCCCAAGACCCACCTGGTGTAGCAACAGATTCTTCTGAAACAAACGTGTCCGTCCATTCTTTTACATTGCCTGACATGTCAAATAAACCGATGGCATCCGGCTCCAAAAAAGCAACATTATTTGTATTGTCAATGTATAATTGATTGAAATTAGAGATTCTTGTATCGGTACTAATGTTTCCTCCTTGATGATAAGCTCTAGCCCATTCCTCCAACTTTGGCAAACGATACCCCGCCCAGACAGAAAACAGAAATGCGCCGAGCCAACTTACAGAAACAACGGGATGGTGCAAAAATTTTTCCTTGACCTTCCATTGACCATCATTACCTCTTTTTACTTTTCCCCGGTTTGGGTTATAAATCAAAAATCTAATATCGTCATGAACGATTTGGTTTTCGGAAAGCCAATTCAGAAATGAAGCAAACTGTTCATTGGTTGTTTCATACTTGGACATAAAGAAACTTTCTTTTTCGCTTCTTACAGCAAGCAGAGAAGATTGAAGTTCACTGCTGACCTTACCTCGACTCGGTATGGCTTTTTCTTGGTACTCGTTACCGTTTTCGGTCAACCTAACAAAAGTTTGACGAGGTTTGGCTTCTTTCCTGAATTGTTCTGCTTTTTTCCTTTCTTCCGACCGGTCAATTTTTTTTAAAGGAATGTTAAATTTCAAACAGATTTTTTCAATCATATCGATCTCTTGATCTGTCAGCGAAAGCACCCAGTCATTTTGAGAACGATGTTGATATAAAGGATGAAATAAGCTCGATGTTTCATCCATGTGAACCTTTGTAAATAAATCTGCCTGTTCAAGAACTTTTTCATCAATATCAACGCCTATCCATCTTAAAATGCCGGCAATTTCTTCTCTTGCGTCAAATAGAAAGTTTTCAAATTCAATTACTTTGGTATTTTTCCTTTTTAAAAGATGATCGTTAAGTTCGGATTGAAAAACAATCAACTTTCTCATAAGCAACTCCGTCCATGAAGCTCCTTCAACGTCGATATCAAATAGATCACCATATTTTTCACTCAAAACCTTGTTACTCATGACAGTATCTCTGATCTGAAGAAAAAGTTCCGGAACGTGCCATTTTTTTACCAAATCGTTCGTTTTGTAGGAGGCGGCAATACCACGTAAATCACGAGTTACATATAGAATTTGTAAATCTTTAGGTAAAAGTTCTAAAAGTAAACCGAGATGCATTGCAACGAAAGTCTCTTTTGTCAACCTAACCTTTGGAAGAAGGACGGAACTAGAAAAAGAATTGGAAAGAATATTCCTTAAAAACCAGGTTTCAGTTGGATGCTCCCTCATCAGCCGGTGAAGATAAACCGAATCAAGATCATCGATACTGGAGAAATTTACCGGGGACATTGGATCCGACCTGTCGAATTGTCCCATCGATCTAGAACGCGTATGAAAAGAAAAGGGCTCACTTTGGCCTGAAATGTCAGGATGAGAAATCAAAGCTCGATGGATTGTAGTACTTCCAGTTCTTCTTAAAGATAACTCTAAAACACTTTTATGAGCTTCTATCAATGCCATATTTTGACCTATAATATAGTTTAGCTATAAAAAAGTCAAGTTTATGTTACAAAGTCCTCGCCTTTCTTTTTTTGAGGAGTTTGGTGTCGATGACGGCGCGGCGCATCACGGCCATGGCTTCGCTTCTTTCCTTGAGATCCTTCGACTGGGCAAGGATTTTCTTGGCGCTCTCGACGCTCTTTTCGATCAGTTTCTGGTCGATTTCGCTTTGGTTATAGGCACGGGAAACCAAAATATGGAGTTCTTCACCGTCGGTTTCCAGGTACCCGCCGCCGATTGCCAGATAATCCTCTTTGTTATCCCTTTTTATCTTTATGACGCCTTCAACCAATAGGGAAAACAGCTGGGTGTGGTGGGGCAGAACGGTAATCTCACCACGGAAGGTAGGTAGGGAAACCGCATCGACCTTTTCCTCCATGACGATTTTTTTAGGGGTAATGATCTTCAAAACTATTGTGTCTGCCATAGTTTTACTTGACTTCGTCGATGGTACCGACCATGTAGAAAGCCATCTCCTGCTTTGAATCGTGCTTGCCATCTAGAATTTCCTTGAAACCGCGGACGGTCTCGGCGATCGGTACGTATTTTCCGGCTCTGCCGGTAAACGGCTCAGCAACGAACATCGGCTGAGTCAAAAATCTTTGGATCTTTCTTGCCCGGGTGACAACCAACTTGTCGTCGTCAGACAACTCTTCCATGCCAAGGATGGCAATGATATCCTGAAGGTCCTTATACCTTTGCAGCGTTTTTAACACGTCTCTTGTTACCTGGTAATGCTCCTCGCCGACGATCTCCGGATCAAGGGCTCTCGAGGTCGACGTCAAAGGATCGATTGCCGGGTACAACCCCTGGTCGGCCAAAGACCTCTCCAAGGACAAGGAAGCGTCAAGATGGGTAAACGTCGTGACCGGGGCCGGGTCAGTATAATCGTCCGCCGGCACGTAAACTGCCTGGATCGAAGTAATCGAACCCCGGTTAGTCGAAGTGATTCTCTCTTCAAGGGCGGCGAATTCCGACGCCAAGGTCGGCTGGTAGCCGACCGCCGACGGGATGCGACCCATCTGGGCGGAAACTTCGCTACCGGCCTGAGCGAAACGGAAGATGTTGTCGATAAACAACAGCACGTCCATGCCTTTTTGTTCGCGGAAGTATTCGGCCATCGTGACGCCGGTTAAGGCAACGCGCAGACGGTTGCCAGGAGGCTCGTTCATCTGCCCGAAAACCAGGGCGGTCTTGTCGATTACTTTCGATTCGGTCATTTCTTTCCAAAGATCATTGCCCTCGCGGCTTCTTTCCCCGACCCCGGTGAAGACGGAAACGCCCTTGTGAGCCGTCGCGACATTGTGAATCAATTCCTGGATCATGACGGTTTTGCCGGTTCCGGCGCCTCCGAAAACAGCCACTTTTCCTCCCTTGATAAAGGGAGCAATCAGATCGATTACTTTAATTCCGGTTTCGAAGACTTTTTGCTCGACCGCCTGATCAGCCAGTACTGGAGCTGGTTCATGGATGCCTTTTTTTAACTTGATGTCGAGCTTGCCTTTTTCGTCGATCGTTTCGCCTAAGACGTTAAAAATCCGTCCCAAAGTCTGCGGTCCAACCGGAACTTGGATCATCTTGCCGGTGTTGTTGACTTTTACTCCGCGGCGGAGTCCGAAAACATTACCTAGCGCCAAAGTCCTTACCAGTCCGGGTTTTAATATTGCCTCGGTCTCAAGAGTCAATTTGCCGAAGTTCGGCTCATCGATCGCTAAGGCATCATATATTTTTGGCGTTTCGTCTTCTTTGAACTGAACATCAACAACGACTCCTCTGACCGCCGTGACTTTCCCTTCTGTCATATTAAAAGTTAATAATTGTTAATAGTCAAATCTCAAGATTAGTTTTCCTCAACCGACGCTTGGGCGCTGACCATATCCAAAAGTTCATAAGTGATTTTTTCCTGCCTGATTTTGTTACGCAATAAAGTTAAGTTATAGATGACGTCGGTGGCGTTGTCCGTCGCGTTTTTCATGGCAATCATCCGTGCCGAATGCTCGGCCGCCTCACTGTCGACGATGGCGCCACGAATCTCCTCCTCGACCAAACTTCTAAGTAAAGGATCAATAATGGTCGCGGGGGATGGCTCGATGATGTATTCGCTGTGGATTTTAATCTCGTTGTCATTTGCCGGCGAGATATTGACCGGCAGCAGAGACATCATGGTCGGTTCGTGCCTTAGGGTATTGATAAACCGGTTAAAAACCAAAACGACGCTATTATATTTACCCTCCAAAAAAGCCGTCAAGGCAGTTTGGAAGATCGCGGAAACGCTATCGACTGGACTAAGCTCGGTAAAATTGGCGATAATTTTGCTACCGCTCTTGCCAACCAGCAAAGCGGCTTTTTTTCCGACGGTGATAAACTCGGAGTGTTTAAAATCAATGTTCTTTAAAATAAACCTGAACAGGTTAAAATTAAACGATCCGCAGAGACCTTTGTTTGAGGAAACGACGATATAAAGCGTATTTGACTGGTCGGTTTTTTCCCGGCTCAAAAGCGAAGAGTAGCCAGGATCAAGATTGGCAACCACTTTGCGGACGATCTGTTCCAGGTCCTTTCGATATGGTTGACCCTCTAAGGCCAGCTGCTGGGCTTTCTTCATCTTGATCGCCGACACGAGCTGCATCGCTCTGGTGATTTTCTTGACGTTGGAAACCGATTTGATCTTTTTTCTGACTTGCCTGATATTCATGGTTAAGATGAAACTTCCACATTATCCTTGACGATTTTTTCGAGAGATTTCTCATCGTCTTCAGACAATAACTTAGACTTATTGACGCTTTTAACCCACGCTTTTCCCCTGGTGTCCAAATATGAGGTCAAGCGGTTGCCGAATTCTTCGATGTGGGAAATAGAAACGCCGTCGAGATAACCGTTATTGGCGGCCCAGATGGCAGCGACTTCGTGAGCCAGGGAAAACGGCTGATTCTTTTTTTGTATCAAAATCTGGGTCAGACGGGCGCCCCGATTGAGAAACTTTCTGGTTTCTTCATCCAATTCTGACTCGAACTGGGAAAAAGCCGCCATTTCCCGGTATTGGGCCAAGTCCAACTTCAGTTTTCCGGCGACTTTTTTCATTGCTTTGGTTTGCGCCGTACTACCGACTCTAGATACCGACAAACCGACGTTTATTGCTGGCCTGATACCGGCATTAAAAAGATCCGTCTCCAAAAACAGCTGACCATCGGTGATGGAAATGACGTTGGTCGGAATATATGAGGACAGATCGCCCTCCAAAGTCTCGATGATTGGCAAGGCGGTGATTGAACCTCCGCCATATTTTACGTCCAATCTGCAGGCCCTTTCAAGCAACCTGGAATGAAGATAAAATATGTCCCCCGGGAAAGCTTCTCGACCGGCCGGCCTCCTCAAAATCAATGATATCTGCCGGTATGCCCAGGCGTGTTTGGTCAAGTCGTCATAAACGACGAGAACATCTTTGCCTTTATCCATAAAGTATTCCGCGATCGCCGTTGCCGAATAAGGAGCCAGATACTGCAGCGAGGCAGGATCGGACGCCGACGCATTGACAACGACCGTATAGTCCAAAGCTTTTTGCTTCCGCAAAGTTTCAACAACGCTCGCCATTTTTGAATTCTTTTGACCGATACCGCAGTAGATACAAACCATGTTTTCAGATTTCTGATTGATGATCGTATCGATCGCGATCGTCGTCTTTCCCGTACCGCGGTCGCCGATTATCAACTCTCTTTGACCTCGACCGATCGGGATTAGGGCGTCGATCGCTTTGATTCCTGTTTGCACGGGGGTATTGACAGAACGACGATAGACAACGCCGGGGGCAATTTTTTCCAAAGGATAAAACTTGTCGGCTTTTATCTTAGACAAATTGTCTTGCGGATTACCCAAAGGGTCAATCACCCGACCGAGAATTCTTTCGGAAACTGGCACGGACAATGTCTGCCCCAAAGCCTTGGCTTGCTCCCCTGACTTTAAACCCAGATAATCACCCAGTATGATCACGCCGATCGAATCTTCGTTCATGTCGATGACGTAGCCTTTGACTCCGGACTCAAATTCGATGAGTTCGCCATAACTGACGTTGTCCAAACCGATGAGCAAGGCGACTCCGTCCTTGATTTCGCTGATCACGCCGACTTCTTCCGTCTTAATTTTCAGCTGAGATTTGGTAATATCCTTTTCGATCTCTTTGATGTACTGGTCAATCAATTTCATACATTAATTTTTTGAAACTTTTTAACTTACCGCTCAAAGACAAATCAATCACTTTGGTGCCGAATTTTATGACAAATCCTGCCAACAAACTATCATCCACCTCGTTATCAAGTTCAAAATCCTTGAGAGCGGGAATCGCTCTCTTGATTGATTCGATCTCTTGCTCACTCAATCGATAGGCGGTTTTGATCAAAGCCCGATTTCTTTTTTTACCGGCTCGATTTTGTAAATAGTCTTCGAGCTCTTCCTTTATTTTGACATTAATAGCCATACTCAACCTGATTTTTTAGCGTAACTCTTAAGAATTACTTTGGTGACATTCTTTTTGGCGTCAGTATCCAAAAATTCGTCCAATGCCTTGCTCACTATGGCGATGCTGAGGTCGCCAATATTTTTTTTGACGTCTTTTTCCATCTTTTCCTTTTCTTCCTCGATCTGTTTCCTGCCCCTGGCGACGACTTCTTCCGACTCCGTCTTGGCTTCGATAAGCAGGTTTTCCCTCACCTTGGCGGCTTCTTCCTTGGCTGACTTGATCGCTTCGTCAAACTGTTGTTTGGCTCTATTCCTGGCTTTTTTTTCTTCGTTCAGCATTTTTTCTTCTTTCTGCTTCAAATCGGTGAGGATTTTCTCCTTTTCTTTTTCTTTCTCAACCTCAATGTTCAAAAATTTGGAAAAAGGCTTGGCAATAAACTTCTTAAAAATGAAAAAAAACAAGGCAAAATTGATCAGTTGGGCGATTAAAAGCTTAACGTCAATTCCTAAACTCTCCATAATTTAATTATACAAACTTTATTATTAAAGCGACTACTAAGACGTAAATAGCCACGGCTTCGGCGAAAGCAATCGCCAAAATCATCGTCGTCCTGATCTGACCTTCAGCTTCAGGATTGCGACCCAAGGCTTCGACGGCACTGCTACCAATTCTACCGATGGCGGTAGCCGGAGCGAAAACTCCAACGGCGATGGCAAATGCGGCTGCCAACAATTTAATCATATCGATACTCATATTTTGTTCCTCCTGAAAAAACTAAAAAAATGTTAATTAAACAAACTTCAAAATCAAGGCAATAACCAAAGCATAAATAGCAACGGCTTCGGCGAAAGCAATCGCCAAAATCATCGTCGTCCTGATAGAAGCTTCTGCCTCAGGATTTCGGCCCAGGGCTTCGACGGCTTTCCCTCCGATGATACCGATGCCGATTCCAGGCCCGATCGCGCCTAATCCGATTGCTAAAGCGGTAGCTAATTGCTTGGCTGCGTCACTTGGCATATTGTTTCACCTCCTTTAATTTTTTTAATTTATAACTAATGATGCTTGGTAATAGCGACATTGACAAAGACGGCGGTCAACATGGCAAAAACCAGAGCTTGGATAAAACCGACGAAAAGCTCAAGAAGCAAAAAAGGGAAAGAAGCCAATATGGGCACCAAAAAAGCCATTATCGTCAACAAAACCTCTCCGGCAAAGATATTACCGAACAAACGGAAAGAAAACGAAATTACTTTTGATATCTCGGAAACGATCTCCAGAATGCCGGTGAAAAAGGAAATCGGATCCTTGAAGTTGATGAATTTGCTCAGATAGCCTTTAAAACCCAGGTATTTTATGCCAAAAACCTGGATCAAGAAAACAGATATGACGGCCAAAGACAGGGTCGAATTCAAATCCGCTTCGTTACCTCGAAGCAAAGGCACGTGGTGATAAAGGAGGCTGCCGACGCCGGGCAGCAAACCAAACCAGTTTTGGAAGATGATGAAAAGGAAAAATGAACCCAAAATCGGGAAAAAATATTCGGTTTGTTCCTTCAAAACTGATTCGAAAAGCTGGTAAATGCCTTTTAAAATAAAATTAACGAAGTAGAAATAAACGCCTTTTTTCGGATTTGATGAAGCCCGGTTGTAAAAAAAAGCGATCAGCAAAAAAACCAAAAAAACCACCGTTGACAACAACAGCGTGTTGGTGAATTTGATGCCAAAAAGCTGAAAAATTTCTTCGGCCTTGATGCTGATTTCCGGCATAGTTATTTTGTTTCGTTGACGTACTTCCAAAGGTTGTAAAAAGATCCCACTATCCCAAAGGCAAAAAATACGAGCAACAAAATTGGTTTCGTCTTGAAAACCCTATCCAACCAAAAACCAAAAAAAACTCCGAGAATTAAGGGAGTTATTAAATAATAACCGATATTCATTGATTTTGCAACAAGTATTTTGTCCTTTTCAGAATCATTTTTTATTTCCTTGACGTCAGGATGCTCTTTGATTTTCAGGTCATGGCCGATCTTGTAGACTTTTTTTTCACTCTTGTCTTTGACGCCGCCGCTGAAGATGATCGGATAATCGTCGCCCCCGGACTGATTGGATGAAAGGTGGTGATGCTTTTTTCTGACGTAGCCCATAAATTGATCTGTATAGACCATATTTTAAAGCCTGATGGCTTCTAAATCCACGGCATTTTCCATTATAACATTGAACCGGCCATCCCTTTCGTTGACTTTACCTTTAAGCATGATTATCCGGTTGATCATCAGGATCGACTTCAATTTGGCATAAGATTTCGGAAAAACCACCACTTCGATATTGCCGGTTTCGTCAAAAATCTGGATCACTGCCATCTCGTGATTATCTTTTCTGGTCTTTAAAGCTTTTTTTCCGCTGATGAGCCCGGCAAGAATCACTGGCTTGTTATTGTCGTCGATGGTAACGTCTCCGATCTTTTTGGTGGTTTTTTTTTCGATAATCGCCTTAAACTTGCTGAGCGGGTTTTTGCCGATCAAAAAGCCGATCACTTCCCTTTCCATGGCAAAAAGTTCTTCTTCGCTAAACTCCGGAATCAACCGGAAATTGTCGGGCTTGGCCTTGACCGAGGAAATGTCTTCAAACAGGTCAAACTGGCCTTTTTCCACCTTGCTTTTAAAAGCTTGGATTTCGGCGACCAAGCCCGGATAGTGAGTCAACAGGGTAGCTTTGTTTCCGAACCGCGAGAAGGCTCCGGCTTTGATCAGGCTCTCGACGGTTTTTTTATTGACCCGCCTCAGGTCGACCCGGGTAAGAAAGTCCCTAAAGCTGAAAAATTTCTCTCTCTGCCTGGCTTCCAAGATCGTCTCAATCGCCGACTGACCGACATTTTTGATGGCGGACAACCCGAAACGGATCGACGAACCCTCGATGGCAAAGTTGTATTCGGAACGGTTGATGTCGGGAGGAAGAACTTCGATGCTCATCCTCCGGCACTCTTCGATGGCCTGCGACATTTTTATTTCCCGCTGCGGCCCGGCCACTCCCTGGAGCTCTGCCGAAAGCAGTGCCGTCATGAATTCGACGGGATAGTTGGCTTTTATATAAGCCGTCCAGTAGGCAATCAGGGCGTATGAGGCAGAATGAGGTTTGTTAAATCCGTAGGCGGCGAACTTCTCCATAAAGTTCCAAAGATTTTCCACCATCGATTTCCTATAACCTTTGTTAAGACAGCCTTTGAGAAACTTTTCTTTTTCTTTTTTCATCAGCTCCTTTTTCTTTTTCCCCATTGCCATACGCAGGTTATCGGCTTCGCTCATCGAATAACCGGCTAGCCTGTGGGCAATCTCCATCACCTGTTCCTGATAAACCAGGACTCCATAAGTCTCCTCCAAAATCGGTTTCAAATCAGGATTGAGGTACTTAATCTTTTTCAGGTTTTTCTTCCCTTCCAAAAACAAGGGAATCAGATCCATCGGGCCGGGCCGGTAAAGAGCTACCATGGCGGTGATGTCGGACATTTTTGTCGGTTGCAGGTCCTTGGCAAGCCTTCTCATGCCTCCGGATTCCAGTTGAAAAACGCCAACCGTATTGCCATTGGCGATCAGATCAAAGGCTTTTTTATCGTCAAGGGGTACCTGGTGAATGTCGATTTTCTTTCCCGAGTTTTTTCTAACGTATTCAAGCGCTTCTTCGATTATCGTCAGGTTACGCAACCCCAAAAAATCAACCTTCAGCAACCCCACAGCTTTATGATTTGATACGGCATTCAGGTCCAAACAGTACATGTCATACTGGGTGATGATCTTCCCTTCTTTGGAATCTCGCTGTAAAGGCACGTATTCCGTCATCGGCTGGTCGGAGATGACGACTCCGGCGGCGTGTACGGAAGAGTGGCGAGGCAAACCTTCAAGTTTCCTGGCAATGTCGAGAACTTTTTTGACGTCCGGTTCTGTCTGATAGGCAAACTTGAGCTGGGCCGACTCTTCAAGAGCCGCCGAGATCGTCATGGCAAATCCTTGTTTACCAAAAGGAATCATCTTGGCGATCCGGTCGCCCTGGCTGTAAGAAAAGCCAAGAGCCCGCGCCACGTCGCGGACAGCCAACCTGGCCTCCATGCTGCCGAAAGTGATGATCTGCGCTACCCTGTCCTGGCCATATTTTTTCGAGACGTAATGAAGAACTTCGTCCCGCCTGGTATCGGCAAAATCGATGTCAATATCAGGCGGAGTCGGCCTTTCCGGATTCAAGAACCTTTCAAAAGGAAGGTTGTAATCGATTGGGTTGATGTCGGTGATCCCCAAGATATAGGCGACCAGACTGCCGGCGACCGATCCCCGGCCCGGACCCACGGCAATGCCTTGTTTTTTCGCCCAGTTGACAAAATCCTGAACGATCAGGAAATAGGTTGCGTATCCTTTAGAAGTAATTATCTTCAGTTCGTAATCGATCCTGTTTTGGATCATTTTCTGATCATAGTTAGCCATCCTGGACTTCCTTTCCTGGACCAGATTCTTCAGGAAGATTTCTACCGATTCTTGCTTCGGAGTAGTAAAAGAGGGCAGAATCCATTTACCAAGCGGTATTTCCAAATTGCATTTTTCGGCGATTTTGACGGTGTTGTCGATCGCCTCGGGAAGATCCAAAAATAGTCCTTTCATTTCCGCGGGAGATTTGAAATAGTAGTCTGGAATATCGATCATCGACATCGGCCGATTCTTTTCGACGATGGTATGTTGAGTCTGGATGCAAAGCAGGATTTCCTGGGCATAGGCGTCTTCTTCTTCGAGATAGTGGACGTCGTTGGTGGCGACAAGCGGTACGGCAAACTTGCGCGACATTCTAACCAACTCTTTGTTGACGTTATCGAGCTCTGGTGACTTGGGATGCCGTTGTATCTCGATATAAAAATCGTCTTTAAAAATATTCAAGTATTTCTGCAGGATCGCTTCGGCTTGGTTGATCTGGTTCTCTCTGATCAAACTGGAAATTTCACCGTTGAGGCAGCCCGACAGAACGATCAGACCGTCATGATATTTCTCCAGAATTTCAAAATCGATCCTTGGTTTGTAATAAAACCCGTCCAGATGGGCTTCAGTCACCAGTTTGAGGAGGTTTTTGTAGCCGATCAAATTTTTGGAAAGCAAAGTCAGGTGGTATTGGTCGCGGTCGACGCCGTTTTGTTTGTCAAATCGGGAATTCTTAGCCTTATAGGCCTCAACGCCGATGATCGGTTTGATTCCGGCCTCGATTGCCTTGACGTAAAACTTGAAAGCCCCATACAATGATCCGTGATCGGTGATGGCGACCGCCGGCATGTTATAAGTCTTTGCCTTTTCTATGACGTCTTCGATCCGGCAGGTGCCGTCGAGCAAGGAATAGCCGGTATGAAGGTGAAGATGGACAAAAGACATAATGATTATAATTAAAATTTTAAAACCGACTTAAAGTTCTCGCCCGATAATATACTCCCTGGCTTTCTTTTCAAATTCGTCATTTAATTTACTTAATTTTACTTTTTTTTGATATTTTTTTTCTATCGATTTTAAAATCAGCCAGTCGGCCAATTCAGGATTTTTGGGAAGCAGCGGTCCGTGGGTATAGACTCCAATGCTGTTTTTATAGATCATGCCTTCGCTGCCGTCTTCGCCGTTGTTTCCAAAACCTTTGACGACCTTCGCAAACGGCCTGACTTTTTTGCCCAGATACGTCCTGCCGGTATGGTTTTCAAAACCTGCCAATTTAATTCCGGGCAACAAAGACGACTCGACGATCAGATTGCCGATCAACCTGGCCGCTTTGATTCCCGGACTCTTGGTGTAAAGGTCAAAAATATCAAGGCCTGGAATGACCGTGCCGTCGGCGGCTTTATAATACTTGCCTAAAAATTGATAGGCGCCGCAAACGTACAATCCGGGAACTCCTTTCTCGATAACCTGTTTCAAGAATTTACCTTTACCAGATTCAAGATCCTTATTGACGATTTCCTGCTGTTTATCCTGGGCACCGCCCATGAATATGACATCGGCGTCCAAAATCAACCTTGGGTTGTCTTTTATCGATATTTTTACGACTTCATTGGCTATCTTTCTTTTTGTCATCCGATAAGATAGTGTGATTACATTGCCCCGGTCGCCATAAGTACTCATCAAATCCGGATAAAGCCAAGCGATTTTTATCATAGGAATTTTTTCCCCAGCAAAATTTTCCTCACCTCCAACATCGCCGAATAGGTCGGGATGATAAATAACCGGTCTTCCTTTTCGGTCTTGTTGACGACGTCGTTGACGGCAAGTTTCAAGTTTTCATAGGTCAAGACTTTTTTGTTTTCGTATTTGAAACGGACTGCCAAATCATAGACCCGGTCTCCGGCCAAATAGACGCTTTTAATGTTGTTTTTGACGATGGCAAAGTCGACATCCCAGATCCAGGAAACATCCTGACCGTCAGGTATCCGGTCGTTCAAGACGAAAAGAAAATTGGCTTGGCGGTTTTCCAAAATTTGGTTGACGGCGCGAAGCGACTGGTTGAAGCCGGCCGGATTCTTGGATAGGAGCAGGAAAATTTTCCTTGACCGGAAAACTATCTCTTCCTGCCGTCCGAAAGCCGGCTTGAAGCTCCGGAAAATGTGGCTGGCCCTTTTTAAATCTATTTTAAGATAAAATCTGGCAAATGAAAGAACGGCATTGGTGTTATAGACGCTATAAAGTCCCTCCAACGGATAATAAATTTTTTCCTCGTAAAAATCTTGGATGCCGGTCCGGTGAAACCCGCAATGAACACAGTAGTAGTTGCCTAAATGAGCATAGGAAAGGCTTTCGTAATCCAGAAGCGTCTGGCAAGACGGACAGTAGATGAAATCGACGTCGTGGGGAATATCTTTTAACTCCATCAGTTTTTTGTTGACTCCAAAAAAAACTTTTTTTTGCTTGAATTCGTTTCCGTTGAAAAACAAATATGGGTCATCGCCATTTATTATCAAAAATGACTCTTTCGGCAAATTTTTAAGGGCAAAAAACCAACGCGAGCCGATCGTATTGACTTCGCCGTACCGGTCCAGCTGGTCGCGGAAAAGATTGAGGAGGATGACGACGTCCGGCTTAACCTTTTTTATCAGGGAGGGAAAACTGAATTCGTCGACTTCCAACACGGCGAAATCTGCCTTCAAGTTACCCGACATGTCGGAGTTTTTGACTAGAGTGGAAGAAACGCCGTTGACTAGATTGGCGCCTTCGCGGTTGGAAAAAACCCGGTAACCCAATTTGCCCAAAAGGTGACCGAGAAGAGACGTCGTCGTGGTTTTGCCGTTGGTGCCGGCTACGATAATGACCTTGGTTGCCGGATTCCTGGCAAAAATTTTTTCGATCATGTCGCCGTCGATTTTGAGGCTGACATGTCCCGGCCAGGTCGAACCGTTGCCCAATCCCAACCTTGAACTCAAAAATACGAAAAGCTTTCCAACCAACAGGGAGAAATAAAATCTCATTTCACATTGAGCGCAAAATTTTTATTCTTTCGTCTATTGGCGGATGGGTGGAAAAAAGATTGCTGAACCAGGAGGAAACTTTTTTGGTCTTCAGCGGGTCGCTGATAAAAAGGTGCGAAGTCGCACTCGAAACCTGACGCATCGGAAAATGATATGAACCGATCTTTTCCAACGCCGACGCCAAGCCTTCCGGATTCCTGGTCAACAATGCTCCCGAGGCATCGGCCAGATATTCGCGCCTTCTCGATACGGCAAGTTGGATCAATGTCGCGGCAATCGGGGCCAGAATCAGGCTGACTATAAAAAGTACGGCAAAGATCGGGCTGCGGTCTTCCCGATCCCGATCCCTTCCCCCGATTCCCCACCACATACTCCTCATGATCCAGTCGGCGACGATCGATATCGTCCCGACTAAAACCGATACCACCGAAGCGACCAGGATGTCGTAGTTTTTGACGTGGGAAAGTTCGTGGGAAATCACTCCTTCCAACTCTTCCCGGTCCATCATGCCAAGCAAACCCGAGGTAGCACAAACTACGGCGTGTTTGGGATCACGTCCGGTCGCGAAAGCGTTCGGGGCCGGGTCGTCGATGACGTACAGTTTTGGCTTGGGCAGTCCGGACGCGATCGCCAAGTTTTCGCTGACCGTATAAAAATCAAAGTAAGTCTTCTTGTCGGCCGGCTTGGCGTGATTCAACCACAAGACGATCCGGTCCGAATAAAAATAGCTTCCTAAACTGGAAAAGCAGGAAATCACCAGACCCAAAACGAGATAGCTGCCCGGAGAATCGTAATATTTACCGATGAGGTAAAAAAAACCGCTGAAAATGAGGATAAAAAAAAGAAAAATCAGCCAGGTTTTCGCCCGGTTACTGGATATCTGCGAATAGATGGACATATTGATTCAAGCCTTTAGAATTTGACGTTGATGCTTTTCTTTTCTTCTTCAGTCGCCGCGAAAAACTCAAAGGTCTTGAATCCGAACATGTTGGCAATGATGTTGCCGGGAAACATCTGGGCTTTGGCGTTGAAATCAAGGACGTTGGCGTTGTAAAACTGCCTCGAATAAGCCACTTTGTCCTCGGTGTCCTCAAGCTGTTTTTGCAAGTCCTGGAAATTTTCGCTCGCCCTAAGCTGGGGATAGGCTTCGGCAACGGCAAATAAGGATTTCAGTGCGCCGCTGAGCATATCGTTGGCTTTGGCTTTTTCCTGAAGACTGCCCGCATTCATCAAAGAAGACCTCGCTTTGGTGACCTCGGTAAAAACTGACTTTTCATGCTTGGCGTAACCTTTGACCGTTTCGACCAGATTTGGAATCAGGTCGGCCCGCCTTTTTAGCTGGACGTCTATACCGGAGAGCGCCTCTTGGATCCTTGTTTTCAAAACGACAAAGCCGTTGTATTGGGCGACCAAATAAATTACCAACAACAAAATGATTGCGAGAAGTATTATCATAAATTATCTATAATTATTAACAACACCATTATACATCATTTATAAACCCATGAAAACTTATTGGCAGAGAATAAAACAAATAGTCGGTCCGGCGAAAAAAGAACATTTTGATGAGATCGGGCAAAAGAATACCAGGTTGGCATTCGAAAAATTCATCGCCAAAATCAGCGGAAAAAATACTACCATTCTTGATGCCGGCTGCAACACCGGTGTCGAAGCGATGCGTCTTTACGACGAGGGTTACAGGGGAAAATATCTAGGCGTAGATAGCAACGAAAAAGCCATCAAGCTCGCCAAAAAAAACCTGGAAGGCAACGGTAAAACTTCGTTTTCGATCCAATCTCTGGAAAAACTCAACTTCAAGTCAAACTTTTTCGACGTCGTCTTGTGCAAGGACGTCGTCGAACACCAGCAATATTATGCAAAGATCCTTTCTGAACTGGCCCGGGTAACAAAAAAATATATGATTTTGTCCATGTTCATCAAGCCGTCTTTTTTCTTAGGGGACAAAATCAAACTTCACAAAGATGGCTACTACCTGAACCGGTATAACCAAAGGAAACTTTTTGGTTTTATGCGCAAACACCAATTCAAAAATCCGCAAAAAATTTATGAAGACTGGCAGGACGTCGTCTATGTTTTTGAAAAGTGATATAATAAATCAATGAATATCCTTCATTTAGCTTTTCAAGTCGGTCTTTCCAAAAAGCTGAAACGGACAGGATGGGTGATGAACGACATAAAAAATCCGGAAAGCGTCGCCGACCACTGCTACCGCGTCAGCATTTTGGCGATGGCTTTGGCGCCATTTTTGGGAGTCGACCAGCAGAAATTCATAAAAATGGCCGTCATCCATGACCTTGGGGAAACCTCAACCGGAGACCTGGTCACCGAAAGGGCCAACCGGCTGGACAAGAAAAAAAGGAAGGTCAAGGAAAAAATCGAAAAGGAAGCGATCAGGAGCATTCTCTATGGATTCGAGGAAGATTATGCCAAACTGTTCCAGGAAATGATCGAGCGAAAATCAAAGGAAGCCAACATCTTCTGGCAGATAGACAAGCTTGAAATGGCGATCCAAGCCTACGAATACGAAAAAAGCGATGACAAAAACCTGCAGGAATTCATGGACAATGCCAAAAAATACATCAAACACCCCGTCCTCAAAAAAGCCTTCGACGACTTGCAAAAAATGAGAAACAAGTGAAAGTCAAAACAGTTCTTCAAATTTGATCCTGATGGCATCGGCCTTATAAAATAGTTTTTGCCTGGCCAGACTGTTGGCGAACGATCCTGATTTTTTTATATCTTTGGTTTGATGGTATCGGTAGGAAAACCCGGCGGCAAAGACATCGCCGGCGCCGACCGAGTCGACGATTTGGTTCTCTTGAAGTGGCTCGGTTGGCAAAACAGTCAACTGTCCATTTCGGAAAGCCAAAGCACCTTTTTCGCCGATTGTCATGACGACGACTGTCTGGTTTGATTTTGACCAATTGACGGCGTTCTTGTCCATTTCCGGATGATCTTGGTCTGAAACGAAAACCAGATCCACGATAGGGGTGATCTCTTTGTCCTCGACAAAGTCCCTGACGATGACGTTGTTTTCGCGGTCAAAATTCCTAAAAAATCCCTGGGGCAGCAAAACTTTTAAAGCACCGGATTTTAAATGACTAACGGTTTCCTTGACATATCTGATCGTAAAGTTCGGCAAAATCGGGGCAAAAAAACAAACATCGGCCTGGCTGATAATCGTCTTTAATCCGTCATCGATCGCGATCGGCCGCGCCTCTTCGCGGTTGAAGGCTTTTTGCGACCGTTCGCCTGATTTGGAAACGTTCTCGTAAACCAATGTCTTTTTGGTGTTTGGCTTTTTCGGATAAATGTCGACTTTATTTAAATAAAGTGAAAAATCATCTCCATATGGGGCGACGATCGTCACTTCGCAGTCGGGAAACTGCCTGTATATTTTGTCGATATACATAGCCGGACTGCCCGCCGAAGTGTATGTCGCGTTTTCGGAAACGTTCCGGTCGATGTCGACCTGGCCGATGATCACGATCTTCATAGATTGTTATTTATGTACTTTATGGCATCCTGCGGAGTATCGGCAAAATATAGAAGTTCACTGAGTTCTTTTTTTATGAAGCCTTCTTTTTTCATCCTGATAAACTGTTGTTTTAAACCGTCGTAAAATTTGGCCGTATTCAAGATGACGATCGGTTTCTTGTGGAGGTCGTGTTTCTTATATTCCAGGACTTCGGTCACTTCATCTAGCGAACCGGTGCCGCCAACTAACAAAACGATCGCCTGGCTCCTTTTCAACATCAGCGATTTTCTGGAGGGCAAATCTTTGGTGATGACCATTTCGTCGGCATTCAACCGGCTACTGTGTCTCAGCATTTCGACAGATATGCCGATTATTTTACCGCCGCTTTTTTGGACGCCGTCGGCCATGACTTTCATCAAACCCTTATCCGATCCTCCCCAGACCAAATCGTAGCCGTTTTTGACCATCAGTTTAGCTAGTTTTTGGGCGTCTTTGACGTACTTTACGGCAACGTCGTTGGCCGAACAAAAAACGCAGATCGTTTTCATGGAAACATTATAACAAAAGACAGGTATCGTTACGGGAAGATTATAAAATTCTTTGACTGAAATTAATGATCGTAATGGTCAATTTGTAATGAGGGCCGGGATTCTGTCATATCGTAAATTTCTTGCGAAAATCGTTCTATTTCAAATATCAACCTCCTGGCTCTTTGAGCCGCGTCTTGCGCCCTATCTTGCGCATCCAGCTGTTGATGGGTTGGCCTCTTCTCCATTTTGTCTCTTTCCATTAAAGCCCCTTCTATTTCCAACACTGCAGCCCGATACTCTTCTTCCATAGCTTTGCACTGGGCTTCAAAATTGGTTCCGTGCACCCCATCGAAACTACGTGCCCTGGTTTTCTTTATAAAATCCTGAAACTTGACGTTTTTCATATCTCCCAAACTACTATATTGTTTGACAAATACTAGCTGCTTAAATATTTTGTGCTGGAAATTGGGATCCATCATGTGCATGACGCTGTTTCTAATGCTCCCTTCCCAATCTGCTAGATCGACTGGACCTTCGACTTTTTGAATGTGATTTAATATTTCACTAAAGCTCATGTTACTTTGATGTTCTTGGCCGTATATCCTCTGTCTAGTTGCTTTACGATGAGCGTTTATCTTTGAAGCAATATATATGACCGCTAAGGCGGCAGGAACTATCGCACAGCCGGGATATTCCCTTATCAACTCAAATGGACTCATAATTTATCCTATAATATATCATATGAAAGCTAAAATTTCAACCAAATCAGAAGCTTTTCACCTATATCATAAACATAAAAATCCCTATATTTAACCTATAATATTTGATATAATAACCGGATGCAATTTAAAAGACATCAAAATATCGCGCTGTTAAAACATAATAGCATTACGGGCGATGCCTCAAAAATGACAGATACCTATTCTATTGCATCGGCAATCAGAATGTTTAATCCAGGAACATTATTTCAAACAGAATCAATCAGAGCCCTTAGATCAAAGCACGTCGAAGAATTTTCTGCCGTAGTAATCTCAAGCGATATACTTCCAGTAGCGAACCAAACCAACCGCAAAGTCGATAACTTTGCAATTGTCAACAATTTTAACAAAATATTAGACGCTCAAGAGAACAAGCCTCTGAAAATTTTTGTAAAACAAGACACTGATCCCCCTGATTTCGTTGAAAGAATGGTTAATGAGGGTTTTTTAATTTTTAATTCTGGATCCGATCGGTTTCTGATTGCCTTGGCTATCAGGATTCACGAAGAATCCGGCGCCGCTTTAGATAGACAGACCCTATTGAACATTTTCAGCATCAAAGAAAGATACCAAACCGACGATCTAAAAACGCTGTTTGAAGATCAGGAAAAGGGTATCATATACCAAAAGTTTGATGATGGAACGTATATGAAATTATTCGACTTTTCCGAATATTCCGACGTTTTGTCGGGCGACGGCTCAAACATCCCCTTCGAAAACATCCTATCAGCGATAGGGATGAGCACTGGTGAAAACACCGTCAGGCAACTAAAAGAATCAATGAATATTCCCGACGTGGAAATCGCCAAAAGATCGGTCGAAGGATAAATTTCGCCCGACTAAAAAATCTAAAGAATGTTATCCCAAATCTTAAAATTAATTGTTGATTCTCGAGTCTTTCTCCATTCATAAAAAAGCATGTCCAGCATTTCTTCCGTATTCAAAGGAAATGGTTTGAAAATACTATATGACAAAGATCCCTGATCGGATAATTTAGCGAAATTATAGCGAATCAACGACAATATTTTTCCTAATTGTTTTTGCGCCAATGAACTTTTACGAATAAATTTTAAATCAAACGACGAAGGGAATAACGGGGCGCCGAAGGAATAAACCAGATCGTCTTTATTGGCTTTTTCGTCATTGCTGAAGACTCCTTCAAAAATCAAGGCAAATGATTTTTTGATTTTTTTCCATTGAAGTGAAAATTCCATACTTCCTTTTGCTCCTGACTGCCAAAGTTCTTGAAGCGCCAAAAAATGACGTAATTCATGATGGATAGCGTCTTCTCCCTTCAAGTTTTCGAAAGTGCCTCTTTTTGACGAGATATCTTTGCTGATGGATTCAAGGGTCGGGTCGAAAATCATCAAGGTAAGCGGGTGAACAAAACTATTCTTATCACTGTTTTTGTTATGAAAATCTACCAAATCCACAAACAGCTGTCGCTGGAATAAAGGAAGTAAGTGAGACTGTTCGGGCACGCGGAACCTAAATCTAGCAACATAATCACCGTCTCCATTCAATCTTTTTAAGGCGCCGGCGATATTATCATGCATCTTGTCCATTATCCCATCTGGTTTATCAGCCCAATCGTAGCCAAACGAGTATACCCTTTCGTTAATCCGTCTATATTTTAGGGAAAAAGCCTCAAAAGACATCGTGTTGATATGATACTACAAGAAAAGATTATTATTTAAGTGGTTTTACAGGTACTGACAAACAAATCATACCTTATGATATCAATTTACCGGTGTCTACCTAAAGCATCGGCCATAATGGCTCCAAGCGCCGTAGTGCCCAAGAGGATGATTGCCGTCAACACTAGACTCGTCGGATTGGAAAGAATACTTTCATGAATCGTTTGCTGGGAAATATACTCAAGCCCTCCTGTCGGGACAAGACCTGCCCCCAGTCCGATCATTGCGCCTGACAGATCGCGGACCACCCTTTGAGCTACCACTAATGGCCTAGGTAAATTGGCGGAACGTCTTTCGATGCTTGCCATCTCCGCGCTGGAAACCTGACTGACTCTGCCGCTCGGTCCTACTTTAACAACCGGAGACATAATAAAAACTTATTTAACTATTATGTGGTATTGACAATTTATGATTTATAAAATAATTTTTCCCAGATTTTCCTGAAAAAAGGCAAGGTCAAAGTCGACAAATAAAAACCCAAGGTCGGAATGATGGCGTTTAGCCAGGGATCAATATCCAGGACAAACTTCATGTACAAAGCAATCATCAGGTAGGTAAAGACCACCAAAAGCAGCCTTCTCATCGCCGAAGTTTCCCATGCCTTGTCCTTTTCGACGCGCAGATTCCTCGACTCGATTTTTTTGATTCTTTCTTCAAGCTTTTTGTAATCGTCCGTTGCCAAATTATATCATCAAAAGAAATTTGAGCATTGTCTCGACCAAGCTCTTGCCAACTATTTTATAGGATTCCCTGATTTATCTCTTCCTTTTATCCAATCATATTCTTCGACTCCCCGTG
>JAMCTE010000030.1 GCA_023381015.1 Patescibacteria group bacterium
ATATACGATTCCCCGATTTATCTCTTCCTTTTATCCAATCATATTCTTCGACGAACCTTAAATAAAAGCCAAACGGATCGACCATTCTGAAGTCTGGGTGTGTATAAATTTGTCCAAGTGGTTTCACTATATTTTGTGGAAATTTTTCTTTCGCTTTATTGAAAAATTGTTCTATTCCTTTTATAGGAATAATAATTTCAACAGCATAACCCTTTGGTGTTGTTTTAGGAAATTTTTTGAAGTAAGAGTGGTTATATACTTCTTCACTGCCACTAAAAAAGTTAATGATGCTTTTCCCTCTCCTCATTACCATATATCTAGTATTTGGGTCTTTAGAGTTTCTTTCCCATACTAACTCAAAACCCAACTGACTCTCAAAACCCAACTGACTGTAGAAGATTTTGACAGTTTCAAAGCTCGGAACATGAAGCTCTAACATTATATCCGAAGTAAAGTCGCTCATAAATAAATTATACATCTATAATGTGTTTTTTCATGAAAGCTCTTCCTGAACCGGATTTGAGATATTTTTCGAAAGAATACATTGTATATTTATTAGAAAAATCGAAGTACGAATAAAGCTTTAGAGGTAATCTTCGGCAAGTCGCTAAAACCTTTCCTTTCTTATGGAGCTCTAGACGTTCCTTTAAATCAAAACAGCTGCCAATATAGGTCCTTTTGTCACTACACAATAATATATAAACGTAAAACATAATTTAATTATTTGTAAAACGAAGAAGTTGTCAATGGATTATATGCTACAAAAATCATAGTTTAGATTACCACGACTTTGCTTTATTAGACAAAGCTTAGTCGACACAATGGCGCGTTTTACGCCGCTGAAACCTCGCCGTTAAGTAGATACTAAAGGTTAATTTTCAAGCCTTTTTTAGAAGCCCGCCTACGCCTAAATAAATGCTTCGGCGAGGTGAAAGCGCGCCCACGGGGAGTCGAACCCCGCTCTGCTCCGTGACAGGGAGCTATTCTACCGATAAACCATGAGCGCTACCATAATATTCTACCAACAACTGCCTAAATATTAAAGTATGAAAAAAGCTTGGTATAATAACCTATATCATAAAATGAACAGACTAGAATTACGGCCGGCCAATTTGCCGGCTCCCGAGAACAGGACTTTTTTCCCGAAATTCGAGATGGGACCGGTCGAGCGGACCTTGCTCCATCAAGCACAACTTCGTGCCGGCAATAATCTCGTCGCCGCATTCGAATACGGATCGGTCGCCACCAATACCGGTTCTTTAAACAGCCGGGCCGACCTGATGATCGTCGTTGAAGACGCCGAAGCTTTCCACAAAAGGAACATGCTTCTTAATCCTTATGACTATTCAAACTTCGGCATCAGGGGTTTCACTTCCCGCACACTAGACCGGAAGCTTCACACCGCCATCAATGATTACGGATTTAATTATTACTATGCCAACATGAAAACCGAAGACGGTAAAACGATCAGGGTCAAATATTCCGTCATCTCCAAAAAAAACTTCATCGACGCCTGTCGCGGAACCTTGGAAACTGACCGGGGCAACGAATGGAACGCAAAAACCCGCTTTGGCATATATGTTGCCGGAAGGATCCAAAAAGCCGCCATCCTGCCTCTTTATATGAAAGAGTCGGATCAGCAGGCCATGGAAACCGCCATCAACCAAGCGAGAATCGAAGGAATATGGTTGGCCCTAGCTCTTACCTCGGAAAGGTTCACTCTCGAGGAACTCGTTCGCAATTACGTTTCCTTGAGCTATTTAGCCGATCTCAGGGTAGAAAAAAAAGACAAGATAGATTCAATTATCAGGAGCAATTTGGAAAACTACAAAAATATGGTAAGAGAGCTTCTCAAAGACTTCGTAGCGAGGGAAATAGTTGATCAAGTCTGGGCCGGCATTGATGTCTACCAAAAAAATTTGTCACTTACAAAAGAACAGGCGAAAAAAAGATTGGCCAAACTCAAATGGAATACGGCCATTCACAATTATTTGATCAATCCCTGGCCGGCCAGACCGCCAAGGGCGATCGGTTATGCGATAGAAAAGGTTCGCCGGGCAATCAAAGCCAATAAATAAACTGCTACAAATCTTACACTTTGTTTTCTCAATATCAGGTAGACTTTATAAATAAAGATGGAAGGTCCGCCGAAATTCAGCCTTAATAAAGTCACCGGAACGAAAAGGGGAAGCATCTACAGAAACGGTTCTTGCGTAAACGAAATAGGAGAAAGCAGAGTTATCAACGACGGTATAGAAATTAATACGACATGGCATTGTGCATTGCTCGGAATCGCTTGCCAGTTCCAAGCAAATAACGGTTGTGATTTTTTTCAACCCCACAAAAGAAAACTCGGACCAAAGCCAAGATTCGGCGTCAAAGGTCACGGTCAAATCTCCTCTTGAAAAATATTTCCCAGCTCATATATAATAGCGCCATAACAATATGAAAGGCAAAATTTCAACTGTCAACTACGAAAAACTTTTTTTCCTCAAAGTAAAACGCAAGTACTTCCAGATGATTTTGGGTATGCTCATCAGTTACCTGTTGGTCAGCTTCTCAGTCAGACTGATTCCGAAAAATTTCCACGTCAACATTTCCCTGCCCGAATTCAGCTCCAAGCCGGTTGCCAAAAAACCAACTCCAAAACCCATACCTGCCAAAACCTACATCATCCAAGAAGGCGACGACCTCTGGCACATCGCGGAAAAGTTCTACGGCTCGGGCTTCAACGCCTATGACATCTCAATCGCCAACAAGATAAGCGATCCTTCGATTCTGGAGACGGGACAGAAAATTATCATCCCGAGCGTCGCCCCGAGGTCTTTGACCGTCGGCGAAATTTCCGCCGCATCCACTTCCCAAGTCACTTACGTTGAAGGCAAATACATCGTCCAGCCGGGTGATTCGCTCTCCTCAATCGCCGGCAAAGTCTATGGTGATATTTACGCCTGGCCAAGACTGCTCCAGGCCAACCCGATGTTCAACCCAAACAGGATCGAAGTCGGCATGGTCCTGACTATTCCGCGTTGACCAATCTGGAGAACTGTTTTTTAAGCTTGTCCAATTTGGGATTGATGATTATCTGACAATATGGCTCATCTTGATGCTTCCGATAGTAATCCTTATGGTAGGATTCAGCTTCGTAAAAAGTTACCAATTTTTTGATTTCGGTGACTATATTGCCGTTGTACTGTTTCTCCAATCTCAATCTTGCCAGAGACCTCAAAGCCTTGACTTTCTGCACGTCATCAACGTATAAAATAAGAGAGCGGTATTCGCTGCCAATGTCATTACCCTGCCGGTTGAGGCTAGTCGGATTATGGACATTCCAAAACACGGTCAGAAGATTATCATAATTTATCGCTTTTGGATCAAATTTGACTTCCACTACTTCTGCGTGTCCGGTTTCGCCGCTTGACACTTCCAAATAGTTAGGATTTTTTGACAGTCCTCCGGCATATCCGGGAGTCACTTTAACAACACCTTTCAACGACTGGAAAACCGCTTCGGTGCACCAAAAGCAGCCGCCGCCGAAATAGGCTTTTTGTATCATGGTCATTTTTTGGGGATAAATTTTAACGACAGCGAGTTGACGCAGTGCCGGGTGTTTTTTTCGGTGAATCCCTCTCCCAAAAAAACATGACCGAGGTGGGCACCGCATGCCGCACACCGGATTTCGATCCTTACCCCATCGCCGTCGGCAATCCGTTTGACGGCTCTCCCGATCTCCTGGTCGAAACTGGGCCAACCGCAGCCGGAATGAAACTTGGCGGTCGACCGGTAAAGAGGCGTATTGCATCGGCGACAAACATAGGTACCTTCCTGAAAAAAATCATCGTATTGGCCGCTAAACTGCGGTTCGGTCATTTTGTTGACAATGACGTTTTCCTCCTCGGGGGTCAGTTTGTTATATTTTAAACTAATATTGTCCTTGACTATCATAACTAATACTATTATTATAGTAGTTAGTTTAATAGTTATAAACTGTTTATGTTCAAAAACTTGCTGATCGTTGTTCTCCTTCTTGCTCTCGGTTTTGCCGGTTATAAATGGTACATGTATCGAAACGCTTATAAACTATTGATGGCTGAGCAATCGGCCGGATCGTCAAGAAACCAACGAAGGACAGGGCCGACCCCTCTCCAAAAAGGGGAAAATTTCATGAGCTCTTCCCTTTATAAATACGCCGTCCAAATATATCCTGGGACACTCGGTCAACAGGCAAAAACTGCCCTCAACAACTTTGACATGAAAACCAGCGCCATGTCGGATGGATCGACCAAGGTGACCTTGACTCCCAAAGAATCAACCGACCAATTTCAGGAGTACGTCGTTAAAAATGGACAAACCCTTTATTTCATCGAAATGACAAAAAATGATGACAAAAACGGATCAGACATAAATTTGCGAGATGACTACGGCGTCATCGTCGACGGCACTGGCATGGTCCAGTAGCCAAATCAATCAATCATATCGTTCATCCGCCTGATATAATAAAGCTATGTCGGGCGGATTTTTTTGAGTCAGCTGCCAACGACTAACCGCACTGGTAACTCAACAAGTCGCGGGATTAGTACACTGGTAGTATGCCACCTTCCCAAGGTGGAGAAGCGAGTTCGATTCTCGTATCCCGCTCTGTAGGTAAAGCGGTAGAATGCCCCCCTGTCAAAGCGGGGAGGCCGCCGGTTCAAATCCGGCCCGCCGCTCCCGCCCTTTTAGCTCAGTGGCAGAGCAGCGGTATCGTAAACCGTAGATGTCAGTTCGATTCTGACAAAGGGCTCATGAAAACATTCAATCTTTTTCCTAGAAAAAACATCACCAAGACAATCGTCGCTTTTGTCGTTTTGTTGGTATTGACGTTGATTTTCGTTTCGACCGTCGGGCTGAAGCTCCTCTTAAACTATTCGGTCTTCATGGCCAACGTTTTCTCCAAAAAAACGCCCGCGCCTTTGCCCCAGCCGACCGACGTCTACGGATCGGTCAACATCGACGACATCCCCTCTGCGACCAACAGCGCCCAAATATCGGTTTCCGGATCCGTCATCAACTACGACATCATCCAATTTTTTGTCAATGACGTCAAAGTCAAGACCTTGGATTCTTTTTCAAGCGATTCGTTCTCCCAAACCATCGGCGACCTCCAGGAGGGCAGCAATCAGGTCTACATCAAAGCCTTGACCAAAGACGGCAAAAACTCGAAAAGCAGCGATACTTTTAATGTCATTTTGAAAACCACCCCGCCAAAATTGGACATTTCCGAGCCTCAGGACAAATCGACGACATCGAATCAGGACCTCAACGTCAAAGGTGCGACGGACAAGGAAGTGTTTGTGAAAGTCAACGACCTCCCCATTACCGTCGATGTCGATGGCAGCTTCCAGACCAGCGTCAGGTTAAAAGACGGAGACAATACGATAACGGTCTCTGCTACCGACGTTGCCGGAAACGTCGTTACCAAAACCTTGACCGTCACCTATCAGAAAGAAAACTAAAGAAAAGAAGCAAAATGAAAGGATGGAGAAAAATATTGTCGAAAAGCGACGCCAAGCCTACGAAAATCAAAAGCATTCGCTTATTTTTATATTTCTTCCAAATCGAGACAACGAACCAGGCAAAAGCGGAAAAACCCAGCAGACCGGAAGACGCCAGGATCGTCAGGTAACTTGAACTAAAAGTCGCCCCCGAGTTGGACACGGGAATATTTCTGACGTAGCGGAGGCGGTCGTAACCGTAGCCTAAAACCGGCCGTTTCAAAAATAAACCCAAGCCTTCCTTATAGTCGTCAAGTCTTGCCATAACCGTAAAAGTCCTCGTCAGCTTGGCGCCTTCGCCGGCCGGCTTCGGAGCTATAAACGCCAAAACCAATAAAACTAAAATGAAAGCGGCGATTTTCAAATACTGTTTTTGCTTAAAAAATAAATAAGCAACCGAAGCCGACAGCGCCAAATAGGCATTTCTCGAAAAAGAAAAAATCAGGAAAACGAAATAAGCCAATCTGACGAAAAGATTTTCCGTGTCAAGAAAGATCAGCCCATAAACGGCTCCGGCAATCGCCGTGTCAAAAAAAACCCCGAAAGCCCGGTCAAGATGCGGATCCCAGCCGAGGTACTGCAGATTCCTCAAATTGGGATAAAAAAAATACTGGACGGTCGTCGTCAAAAGAGTAATGCCGACGAATATCCAAAGGCCAATCTTCAGGGCCCGTCCGGCTCCTTTATCGTGATTTAGCCAATGTTTCAGATAAATCCAATAGACAACGTAGAGCGTCAAACGAAGCAAATACATTGCTCCGACCAAATTTTGGATCATGGTAAAGCCGGAAATTCCAATCAGTAATGACACCAACAAAGCAAAAAGAAAAAAAAAGACGCTTCGATTTTTTATGAAAAAGTTCTTAAAAGGCACCAAACGATACTTGAAAAATAAAATCAGCAGAAATAGACAGAGAACCGCTTCGTAAACATAAAAATTCACCTGACGGTTGAGAAGACTGATCCTTCCCAACTGACCGAAGGAAAACAAAAAAAACAACAGGTAGAAAACAAGGTTAGCCAGATTTTAACTGATAGAACTGATAAAGTTTTGCTCTGACCAAAAAGGAATGGAAACTCATCAAAAAAGCATAAACGAATCCCTCCGGACCATCGATGAATCCTAAACTCAACAAGTAGTTATAAAGGAACTTTGCCAAAGGAAACGAAACGACGTCAAAAAGATTCACTTTGACGCCATGGTCATAAAGCTCAACGGCACGCAGGCTGGAATAGGTGTTAATCGAGTGCAAAAAATCTTTTAAGGAGGGGTGAGGGTAGTGGTCGATAAAACCGTTCAAGACGGCGACCGATTTGGCGGTATAAAAAATTTCGTGGACGTTGCCCTGCCAGTAGCCGGATTTTTTTTTAACTAAACGGGTAATCCCTCTCCTTCTGACCCGGCTGACTTCGCCGTATCTCAGCTCTTTGCCCCAAAAAAAATCCCGCCTTTTCAGCGCGTAGGCGTCTTCGTTAAATTTCAATTTTTTTATTTCCCTCTTCAGCTGTGGGCTGACCACCTCGTCGGCGTCGACAAACAAAACCCAATCGTTATTAACTTCGGACAAACCGAAATTCCTCTGACCGGCAAAATCGCCGGCCAATTTCCTTTGCAGGATCTTGTGTGGCTTACTACGGACGACGCGACGAATAATATCAGCGGTCTTGTCGGTCGAGTAATCATCAACGACGACGATCTCGTCGCAAAACATCACCGACCGTAAACAGTTTCCGATATTTTTCTCCTCGTTTTTGGTGAGGATGACGGCGGAAATTTTCATCTGTATAATTTTACCAATTTTTCGACGTACCTGCGCCAGCTGAATTCTTTTTTCAGTTGGTTGACAGATTTTTCATCGGGCTTCTTTTTAAGATGGCGAACCCCGGACAGAAGGGCGACAAACTCCTCCTCGGTCGCCGCGGTGTTGACGTATTTTTTCAATTCGGGTATGATGGCCGTCTCAAGACCGATCACCGGACAACCCTGGGACAACGCTTCCAAAACGGGCAGGTTGAAGCTTTCGTAAAAGGAGGCCGTCAACAATGCGTCGGCGTTTTGATACAGCTTCCTCAACTCAATCCGTAGACAGTTGTCGGTGATGAGAACTAATCCGTGATCATGGAATCCGTCAATTTCTTTAACTCTACCAAAGGCTCTTTTGATGAATCCGATGTTCTTTATCGGCTGGTTCCTGCCGACAAACAAAAAATACCTTTTATTTCCTAGTTTTAAATTTTTAGTTTTTAATTTGTCCAACATGTCAAACGGAATGCCAAACGGCAGGACGACTATTTTGCTTTTGCTGTTGAGTTTTGCGGCGATGAACTCTAACTCCTCTTTTACTTTTTGAGACGAGACGACGACGACGTCTGATCTTATCAACATCTCGTCGAGCTGGTTTCTCAACCGGCTGTAATCCTTAAAAGAATAGTGGTTGGAGTAAAAATAATACGATAGCCCGTGGCAAAAACTGATGATTTTTCCCGAAGTGTAGATTGGAATGGCCTGGTTAAGGGCAAGGAAAACGTCTTTTTTCTCCCGGTATTCCTCTATGCTCAACCTGATTTTTGACCAGGCAAAACGCGGCCTCAGTTTGTCAAACGTATATACGAAATACCGGTTTTTTTTGTCGTACCTTTTCAGGGCCGTAATTAAATTATCGGCAAAAGTATAGTTGCCGAACCTCTCCCCTTTTTTCGCGCCCAGTCCCCCACCGTCAACGGAAATTTTCATCGATAGTTTTTTTTAACAAATAAAAACAGATAACGGTATTGATTAGTTCGCCCATAACCGAAATCCAACTCGAGGCGAAAAATCCGTATTTCGGAATGAAAATAAAATTAAAAACCACGTTATAGATCAGTTGAAAACCGAAAAGAAAAATGATCGACCTGACTTTACCCAACGCATAAAGGCAGTTGATGGCAATTGACGTCAACAGCACTAAAGGCACGGAAAAAATTACAATTTGCAGTACCGCTATCGCCGTCCGGTAGTCGCCTTTCATGACGAGTGGCAAAAATAGCGGACCTAATCCGGCGATCCCGATCGCGACGCCGAAACCGATCACTCCAAGCAAAATGGCGTCTTTTTTTATTTTCAAAAGGAAAGCCGGCTTATTGGTTTTCAACAATTTGGCAAAAAGAGGCATGGCGGAAACGTTGTAGCTCGTGACCAAGAACATCAAGGCGTCGACGAACTTGCCGGCGGCAGTGTAGATGCCGACCTCACGGGCGCCCTTGAGGAAGTTCAGGACGAAAATGTCCAACCGCGAATAAAACCCGGCCAAAAGACTGATTATCAAAAAAGGAAGTGACTTTTTGACGATCGGCAACCAGGACCGCCAATTTATCCGGAAAACAATTTCTTTGATCTGATTCTTTACCAGAAAAATGTTCAAAACGGCATAGAGTCCGTAAACGACGAAAATGACAAAAAAAACCGACATCATCTGGCGGGTCAGAAAAACCGCCGTTATCAAACTGACGACCAGTACGGTTTGGAAAATCGTCGACACGACCGAAACCAGATACGACTTCTCGGCTACCGACGTGAAAATCAAAAAAGACCCGGAAAAGCTGTTGGCGAAAATGACGATCGAAGTCAGGCAGATCGCGATCAATTCTTTGGTCGGAAAACGGAAAACCAACGCAGAAGCGATCGTCAAAACAAAAGTGACCGCCGCCAAAACGACCCGGAACGAAAACAGGCTGGATTCGTTTTTGCCCGCCTTGAAGGGAAGATAGACCAAACCATAAGTCGTCGTCCCAAAATCCAATAAGGGCAAAAATAAACCCACCTGGGTCCAAGCTAACGTGTATATGGCGTATTCGGACGGGATAAAATTCCTGATGAGAACCAGAAACAAGACAAAACTCAACACTTTGTTAAAAACCGAAGACAGATTCAGGCTAAAGAAATTCAGATAAAAAGGCCGTTTTTTTACCTCTTCAAAAACCGTCTTCGGCAATCTGATGATTTCCCTTGACTTTTGCTGCCAGCTGCCATACTTGAGGAGGAATTTGATCCTGTTTTTAAAAAGATAAAGTTCTTTTTTTGGATTTGATTTCGAAGTCTCGAAATGTTCGTATGCCAAGCCGGCGTCGATGCCGACCTTGAAACCGGCCCGTTTTGCCCGCCAGCAAAAATCGACTTCCTCATAGTAAAGGAAATAACTTTCATCAAGAAAACCTATTCTGTCGATCACTTCTTTCTTGACGACCAGCAATGATCCGGAAACGAAATCGACCGGTTTGAATCTTTGTTCGGGTTTTTTGGTAATCAATCCTCCGCTCATCCGCCACCTGTCTATTTCTCCACCAAAATAAGTTTTACCCTGCTGCTCCATGGCTAACCCCCCGATATCGAAATGGCGCATGACATCAATAATACGACCACCCGTAGGGTGTCCTTGAAATGAAATGTCAGGATTGGCGATGACAAACAAGTCACAACCGTCATCAATCGCTTTTCGAATGCCTTCATTAACCCCAGCCGCGTAACCCCTATTATTTTTTGTGTTATCAATAAAATATAACCCGTTAACTCGTAAACCCGTTAACTCTCCAACTTCTTTCCTTAACCTTCTAATTTCCGACTCCGGCGTCTTGTATAAGACAAAAATAAAAGCAATCTTCATAATAAATTAATCTCAAAACTTAAAACCTAGACGTCAAACCCAAACCTCAATCCAAAATCTTTTTTAAATAGATTTAAGTTTTAAGTTTTGGTTTTGAGATTGAGGTTTTGATATTTGAGATTGCTAAAATTAAATACGCCATAAATTCCATATAGGCAAAACCCAGGTCCAACGGAATTCTGGAAAGTCCGTCCTTATAACCTTTATCTTTCACGTACCTCGCCCAGAACATGTGGATAGGATACAGGAAAATTTTCTTGAAGGAGCTGTTTTCGCCGTCTCTGGCTTTTATTTTTGTCTTATACAAGACGCATCCTGACGCTGTAATCGCTAAACTTTGAATAGACTTGGCCAAGAGAGCGGTAAGAACGATGGACGATCTTTCCCGTCAGTTTTCCGACCTGACCTTTTTTGACAACCAACTGGTTGTGAAGGATGGAGGGCCTGATTTCCAAGCAGTCTTTTTTGAACAAACGGACCATTTTGTAGTCTTCCCCGCCGTAGTTGACCGGACGGCCGAGAAAATAATTCTGGTAAGGGATTTCAAAGGCGGAATTATTTGATTTTTTATTGTTTATTACTGATTTTATCTCTTTTGCTAATTCCCCGGAAACTACTTCGTCACTATCCAACAACAGTACCCAATCGCCGGTTGCATACTTTAATCCATATTTCCTTTGCAGTCCAATGTTCTGGCCAAAGTCCTTTTGAAAAACCTTGGCCTTAGGGATTATTTTTTTGATCGTTTCGACTGTCTTGTCGGCCGAATTGCCGTCAACGACGATAACTTCGCCAAAACCTTTTAAAGCGCTCATTACTTCAACAATCGTATCTTGATTGTTTTTCGTGATCAAAATCACCGAGAGCAAAGAATTCATAACCTCAATTATATATCAGTTCAAAGCGTCAGATCGTAGTAATAACCTTTTTGGCAAATCTGGTCTTGCTAAAACTGAAAACCGCCTTTAAACTGAAAGCGTGAACAAAAAAACCATCGCGATGTTGGCAAAAATGGCTAAATCTTTTTTTATCCTGTTTATTTTGGCGCTTGTAGGTTATGGCGTTTATTACGGTTACATCTCGATCGTCTCCCTCAGGTCGGAAAAAACCAACCTCAACAGTCAGTTGACCAAGGTCAAATCCAACCTCGACTATATGAAGTCGAGAGACGAATACAAGATCAACGTCGGTCTGCAAAAACAGGTCAAGGACGTGGAATCAGGATACCAGGACGCCGTAGTCGTCTACGAGAAACTCCTCGACCTCAAAAACAAGGAAAAAGACACTGCCAAGTTCGATGCCCAGTTTGCCGACATCTTAGGTTTGTTGGCAAAACTGAACTACTCTTCTGCCGAAGCCTCGATCAAAGACCTGACCGGCAAAATTTCCGACGAGCAAAACAAGATTTCCGCTGCTTTCCAGCCGCCTAAGACGGCAATCCAATCTAATACTCCGCCGAGTTCTGGCTACCAGGCTCAGACCGTCACCACCGACATCGGCAGCTTCTTTGTCGAGATCGTCAGCGCCGACTTGAACTCGACCCGGGTGATCGTCGACTCGGCCTCGGATTCCGACTGCGGCAACAACTGTCCGGTCATGCCTTTGGGCGATTACGTCAGCCGGAGCGGCGCCTATGCCGGCGTCAACGGCTCATATTTCTGCCCGGCCGACTATCCGTCCTGCGCCGGAAAAACAAACTCATTTGATACGCTTCTCATGAACAAAAACAAACATTACCTGAACTCTGACAATAACGTCTATAGTACGGTTCCGGCGGTCATTTTTTCCGGCAGCTCGGCCCGCTTCGTCACCCAGTCGCTGCAGTGGGGACGAGACACCGGCGTCGATGCCGTCTTGGCGATGCAACCGTTGCTGGTTTTAAACGGCAACATCACTTTTACCGGCGGCGGGCAGCCCAAGGAAGGCGCCAAGGGTTCGCGAAGTTTCGTCGGTACGACCGGATCGACCGTCTACATCGGCGTCGTCTTCAACGCCACGGTGGCCGAATCGGCCTATGTCCTCCACTCGATGGGCATCCAAAACGCCCTCAACCTCGACGACGGCGGTTCGACCGCCCTCTGGGACGGCGGCTACAAAGCCGGACCAGGCCGCAGCCTGCCGAACGCCCTACTTTTTGTCAGAAAATAGCATTTATATTGTTAAATCAATATTAATTTGGTATACTATAGGTTAAAATATGGCCGAAAAAAAAGAAAAGGTCTTTGCCTTGGATGACCCCAGATATATAGCCGGATATGCTGATTTGAGAAACTACGAAGAGGAGAGAGCTGACCGGTTGGAAAAAACAAAAAAGCTTAAACAGGCTATCGAGCAAAAATATAACCGAATACTTAAAGAACAAACCCGAGAAGAATGTTCTTTTACTTTCGAGCAATTTTTTGATGCCGGATTTCTTTCCGGAAAAAGCGAAGACATCGTCATGACCACCGGCCAAGTCATCACCTCGGGAAAATTTGAAGAAATGGCTCTCAGCAAAAGGAATTCTTCTTTAATCTATAACCCGGCAATCTTTCCTCCCCAAACAGTCGCCAACTGCAAAAGACAAAGATTCTATTCGTATATCGTCGATCAACAAGGGAAGGTCTGGGACCCGATCACCTTAAACTTCGGCACGCAAACAAAACAAGCATACCTGAAAAAAATGGTGCAAAGATAAATTTGGCTTATCAAGACAATAAATTTTGTTATAATACTAAATCTATGATGGAATCAGCAAGACTAGTCCAGGCTCGTACGAAAAAACCAGGAGCCAGAGGTTTCCGGTCACTAATATTCGAAACCGCCGACCACATCCGTTTTGAAGCCGAAACCGGGGTTAAGGACTGTATTCTCGCTTTGGGAAGCCAAGTTACCCTACTGCTAACCAAGGCATTGTCAGACTATGCTCCAGGAGTGCTTCATAGTGTCAGCAGAATATTGGCCTCGGGCTGCCGAGACTGCAAAGCTTTGGCCAGCTGCCAGATCGTCGAGAAAAAAGTCAGGCGAAAATAACTTACAGGTCGTGACGGCGAATTGCTTTTTTTGTAAAAATTTTTTCGGTTGCCTGCTTAGGCTGTCAATCTATTTTAAGCTGCCCGATTTCAGCAGCATTTTATTGATCCAAAAAAACAACCCACCGCCAAAAGCAGTGGGCTGTTTAACTAATCAACCTTTTTAAGGCACCACTATATCACCGGTTGTCCCGTAATCGAAATTATTCCAGGTTTGGTTTTTATACTGATACGTCCATCCCCAAGAATAGTTAAGATTGCTGTAGCCTGGGCAATAGTAACTTAAAGCTGAAAATACCGATGTTGGTCCTGTTTGGCCAGCTCCATAAGTACCCAGCATGACGTCACTCTTGGTCCCACCAAAATCATAAGAACCGAGATTGCCAAAAGCTGAATTACAGCTGCCGGTAAATGTACCAGCATAGCCGCCGTGCATGGTGCCGGAGGCATCGCTGCCTTCAACCGTACCGTTTTCTGGACTCAGCGTTCCTGCAAAGGTGTTCCATCTACCATCATATCTTGCTACTACATAATAACTACCGTCTGGAACTTTCCAGACCTGCATCTGTTTATTATAATTATCAAGAGCAAAGAAT